>NZ_SCNZ01000030.1:0-115003 GCF_005502655.1 Burkholderia sp. 4NA327C6
AAGCCGTTGTAGTCGGGCGGGTTGTGGCTGCCCGTGACGACGATGCACGAATCGACGCGGCGCTCGCCGCCCTTCAGCGCGAGCGGGACGTTCGCCGCGAAATAGCCGACCGGTGTGGGCACCATACCGACGTCGACGACGTCGACGCCCGCCGCACGCAGGCCGTCGGCCAGTGCGCCGACGAGGTCCGGCCCGGACAGGCGGCCGTCGCGCGCGACGACGACCGCATCGCCGCCCTGCGCACGCACTTCGCTGCCGAATGCCCGGCCGATCGCGCGCGCGGTGTCGGTGTCGAGCGTCTTGCCGACCACGCCACGAATGTCATATGCCTTGAAGATGGATTGGGAGATCATCGATTCTCTCTGGTTTGTGTGCACCGAAACGGGCGGACTGTCACGTGATCGCGCACTGCGTTCGAATTCGGGATGCCGTCACGGAGCACGTGCGTGCATGCGTCCTGATGATGGAGCTGTCCCGATGTCATGGCGAATCGTTGCGGGCGGCTTCACGCACAGCCCGGCGCAAACTCGTCGCGAAACTCGCAAAACAGCTTGCCGCGCGACGCGAGGTGGTCGATCTGCGCCAGTGTCAGCGACGCGATACGCGATGCCGTCGTGTCCGAAATGCCGAGTTGTCGCGTGGCCTCGTCGCGGTTGACGAGGAGTAGCCACTTCGCAAGCATGAGATACGATCGATTGAACTCCGCGATCGCATCGGAAATGTCGAGTTGTTCGGCCATGGTCAGTCTTGAAGTGCCAGCGCATGCGCTTTGCCGGTCGATTCGCTTGGACCCGATGGTTCGGCACTCGCCGGATGTTCGATGACACACTGTACGTCTCGAACGCACCGCCGGACCGACAAAGCTCTGAACGGATCCGCCAGCACGCTCGGGCGCGCATCCAGCGGTGCGCACGTCGATCCGCGTGACATCGCCGTCGCGCCAGGCGGATCCGTTCAGTCGGCTTCGGCGAGATACGGCGACGTGAACGCGCGTGGCGGGAACGCCGACAGGCCGCCTTGCGGCGTAAAGCTGTAGCGCAGATAGACGGCCGCCGTCCACTCGCGGTACTGATATGCGTTGCCGAACGAAGCCGCGCCGCCGACGGCAAGCTGCGGCGCGAGCTGGTATTCGCTGCGCGCGGCGAGCGCATATGCGACGCCCGTCTTGCTGCGGGCCGGATACACTGCCCCGGCGTCCAGCCCGACCGCCTGACTGGCGGCGACGTTCGCGGCCGCCTGCGCCTGCATGCCGGGGTCGAGGGGGAAATACGGCACCGCGTTCTGCCGGTAATGCTGCACACCGAACGAACCGCTCAAATCGTACGCAAACGCGCCCGTTCGTCCCGCGTACTCGACCGGAATATTGAGGATCACGTACTGCTGGGGACTGAAATAGCCGCCCTGGCCGTACGTGAAATACGACTGGTTCTTGCTGAAGCGCATCCACGTCGCATTGATGCCCACGGTGAGCGTCCGGTCGGCGTCCCGCATCAGGCGCGTATAGGCGCCGCCGCTGCCCTTGCCGGAAAAGTTGCGTTCGACATGATGACCGTCGTAGTAGTCGAACGCGCCCGCGACGTACGCACCGCTGGTTCCGTCATCCCAGTTCAGCGAGCCGCGCGCGCCGCTGCGCGTCACACCGCCCCATTTGAGGCCCGCGCTCGCATCGCGTGCGCCCGCGAACGAAAGCAGGCTGTCGGTCACCGCACGGCGCGTGACGGCCAGCGAATAGGCCGCCCGATCAGTGATGGTGCCGTTGTAGCGCACGCCGCCGACCACATCCTGGTACGAGAATCCGACCGGTGTTGCGCCGATGTCGGCCTTCAATTGCTTGCCTTCGTAACCAACGGACAGGCCGACGCCGCTCGCCGTCTGGGAACCCGGCGAGCTGCCGCCGGCCGCCGTCGCGAGCCCCGCGCCGAACCGGGCGAGGGTCGGCACGTCGGTCGCCGAATTGCCGCCGTCGAGCATGACGGGCGTGGCGGTCACGACGACGTGACCGTTGCCCGCCTTGATACGCCCTTCCATCGGTGCCTCGATGTCGGTGAGGCCGGACAGCCCCGCTTCGCCCGTCCGGTTTCGGAACACGAGACCGCCGGTCGCGGTGCTGGTCCGCTCGCTGTTCACCTGGGCCAGCTCCGACGCGACGTCGAGCATCTGGCCATTGGCGTCGGCAGCCGCATCCCGCTGCGGCGCGCGGGCCACGGCCTCGCTTCTCGCATAGCCGGCCGGCGGCTGCGGGATGTAGCGAGGCGACGCATCGCGCTGCTCGTATGCCGACGAAAGAACGGGCGACCGCGCAGCTGCGACCTTCGTGCCGCCGCGGGTCGGCCGGCCCGGCCCGGAACTGGACGCGGCCGACGTCGTCCGCGTCGTCGCCGCGGCCCGCGACGCGGGCGACATCGGCCACGGCGTGGCAACGTAGCCCGCACAATCGTCGTTCGAGTCGGACTGCGACACACATCCTGCAAACGCTCCCGGCGGTGATGCGTCAGCGGCAGGCGCGCGATAGGGCCGATAGCGCCGCGCGGTCGCTGGCCCACCCGATTCGTCGGCACCGGCGGCCTCCTGGCCGTAGCCGCCGGGATCACGCGCGGCTGCCTGAAGCGGCATGTCGGACGGCGCCATCCGCGCGGCCGGTGCGGCGGACGGTGTGACGTAGGTCGCGGGAGGCGCGGGAGGCATCGTATAAGGCACGGCGGGCGCAGAAGAAGAGGGAATGAACCACGAAGGTCCGCCTGGCGACGGCGATACCGTCGCGCCCGAAGCGGTCGACGGGCGCACGACGTCTACGGCGGTCTTGCCTTCGAACGGATTGGTACCGGGCAGCGGGTTCTGGCCGATGTGCCGCATCGCGTCTTCCCAGCTGCGGGCAACGTTCGGCTGGCGCGGCTTCCCGCTCGCCGGCGGCGTGTTCGCGGCCAGCAGCGCACGCTGCAGATACTGCGCGGCGAGCGAAAGATTTCCCTCCGCGCGATACAGTCGGCCGGTCGCGGCAAGCAGCCCCGCGTCGTCGGGCGCAACGCGCAACGCGGCGGCCACGAACGCTTCGCCGTCTCGCCACGCCTTCGCGCTGCTCGCCGCATAGATCGCCGCGACCAGCAGGCCCGTATCGTCGGGCCGGCGGGCCAGCGCGATCCGATAGCATTTCAGTGCGTTCGGTGCGTCGCCGGCCGACGTGTACAGCCGCGCGAGCGCGGCCTGCAGTTCGGGACTGTCGGGCATCGCGGCCAGCCAGGGCGCGATGACGGCGTAGCCGCCGGCTAGGTCGCCTGCCTCGCGTACCGCATCGGCCTGACGCACGACGAGTTCGAGGTTCAGGCGTTCGAAGTCGCCACGCTGCGCGGGTGACAGCGGCATCGCGGCGAGCCGGCGCATCGCATCGCCCAGCAGTGCATCGTTGCGCACGGCCAGCAGCGTCCGCGCATATTGCAGCAGCAAATCCGCGTTGCCGGGCTCCCGGGCCAGCCCGCGCTGCACGATCCAGAGCGCACGCGACGTGTCCCCGGCCGACGCATAGCCTGCCGACAGCTGCGCCGCGAGCGACGGCACCGATTGACCGATGCCGTCCGCGTCGTGCAGCACGCCGAGCGCCTGCGCACGGCGGCCCTCGCGCGCCATCCGTGTCGCGAGTGCAACCTGCTGGCCGACCCACAGGCGGTGCTGCAGCGTCGTCATTGCCGCCGTGCGTTGCGCGGGCGGGATGCGCTCCAGCCGCTGCAGCCCGATGCTCCAGTCCTGCGTCTGCTCGGCCAGCAGCGCGCCGGCATAGAGCGCGTCCGGCAGGTCGGGGCGCTCGGCCAGCAATCCGTCCATCATGCTGCGGGCCGATGCGATCGCGCCTTGCCGCACGTACACGCGCGCCAGGTCCAGCCGCAACCACGGATCGCCCGGGTTGCCGGCGAGCGCATCCTCGAACAGGCTGCGCGCCGCGCCCAGATCGCCGCGCGCCTCGGCCTGCCGCGCCTGCGCAGCCTCGGCCGTACGACGCAACCGGTCAAGACCGCCCGCCTTCGATTGCTGCTCGGCGCTCAGTTGCGTGGCGAACTGCAATGCTTCGTCGCCGCGCCCCTGCGCGGCCAGGGCCCCGACCAGGCCGCGGATCGCGTCCGGGTGGTCGGACTGGCGCCGCAACGCCATCCGGTACGCCTGCTCGGCGCCACGCGCGTCGCGATTCTCCAGCAGCGCGTCGCCGAGCAGCACCTGCGCGGTGACGTTCGACGGATCCGCGAGAATCGCGCGCTCGAACAGTGCTTTCGCTCGCGCGAAATCGCCGTTGCTTTGCGCGCCAAGCGCGTCGCTCGTGTAAGACCAGTAAGTCGCACTGCCGAGCGCCGAGCGCCAGCGTGCCGCATTCCCGCCGCGCGATGCGCGTTCGAGATCGCTTCGCGCCTGCGCGAAGCGCTCCTGCTTCAGCTCGACGATGCCGCGACCGCCGAGCGCGTCGCTGTCGTTCGGCGACGTGGCGAGCACGGCGTCGAAGCGGGCGCGCGCCGTGTCGAGATCGCCGCGCTCGAGTGCCGCGAAGCCGTCGCCGATCGCATGGCCGCGCGCTTCGTTCGACGCGTCCCGCCGATCGTCGCCGCCCGCGGCTGGATCCTGTCGCACCATGCTGTCGTAGCGAGCCTTGACCGGCGGATCGTCGGGCGCCACCTTCAGATAAGCGAGATAGCGCGCCTGGTCCGACGGCCGTGCCGCGAGCCAGAGCAGCGCCTGGCGCCAGCTCTGGCGCGCGTCCTTCCCGACTTTCCCGTCCGTGGACAACTGCTCGAGCCGCGCGATGCCGTCGCGGCGCGTCGCGTCACGATAGGTCAGGTGCTGCGCATACGCGAGCGCATAGTGCGGATCGTCGGGGTTGTCGCGCGCGAGACGTTCCAGGCCGCGCCGCGCTTCGCTCCATCCGCTCGGCGTGGCCGCGAGCGCCTGGAAATATTCGAGCTGCAGCGCGGGCGACGACGGCGCGCCTTGCAGCGCGTGCTGATACTGTTGCGCGGCCTGGGCGTTCTGCCCCGTTTGCGCAAGACGGCGAGCGTCGTCGATCTCTCTGTCCCGCACGCTCGCGTCGCCCAGACGCCGGCCAAGCTCATCGATCCGCGCAAATCCCGGCGCGATCTGGCGCAACTGCGCCAGGTAGCGGCGCGCGCCGTCAAGGTCCTTGCGATCGGCGAGCACCGTGCCCATGCCGAACAACGCGTCGGGCTGATTCGGATCGACGCCGAGCACCTTCTTCCAGGCCTGCGCCGCGAGGTCGCCTCGGCCGTGTGTCTGCCAGTATCGCCCCTGATCGACGAGCGCCTTCAGCGGGTCGCTGCCGGCCGCGACTGCATGCGGCAGTGCCAGCGCGAACAGCAGACTCGCGACACCGCCCGCGCGGGCGGCACCGCGCCCGCGTAACCGTCGGTTTCGCATGTCACTCCTTCAGCCGGCGCGCCGCACGCGCACGCAGCAGACGATAAAAGAGCGCCGCCGCGACGAACGCGGCCAGCACGCTGAACAGCGCAAGGAACAGCGGACGCCCCGACAGCAGCCAGCGCAGGTACGTGAGCGGCGGCAGCGCACCGACGTGGTACGACGTTTCGTCCGACGTCACCGTCACGGTGCGGTCGCGAACCACGACCATCGCGCCGTGGATCGACGTGAGCATGTCGTCATCGAGCAGCGCGCGACCGAGCGCCTCGTCCGCATGCCCGGTCGCGCTGATCAGCGCGACGGCGCTGCGTGACTCGCGCAACGGCGACTCGAAGCCGGCAATCAACGCGCGCGTGCCGTCCGAGACGATCGAGAGCCCGGCGCGCATGCGTTCGCGCTCGGTGCGTGGCGACGGCGCCGCCTCCGCGCGGCCGAACAATTCGCCGTCGCGATCCTCGCGGAACGGCATGTGCGCCGCCCAGCGGACCAGCAGAGGCTGAGTGTCCGGCGCGCCGAGAATCAGCAGATCCTTCGACGCGAATGCGCCGACCCCCGTTGCGTCCGTCACCGTCACATCGCTGACCGGATAGCCCGTCGACGCGCCCATGCGCCCCATCGCGAGCAGGTACAGGCTGTAGACGTCCGCGGTCGGTTCCGCAGGCAGGACGACGGCCGTGTCCGACAGGTCGGCCATCCGCGTGAACGGGAAGCCGCTGTTCGCAAATGCGGCGAGATCGGGCAGCGCCTTGTAGTGCGGAAACGACGACACGTCGATCGTCGAGTCCGGGTCGATCGCACCCGCAACGTTCTGCAGCAGCCGCCCCGTGCATCTGCCCATATCCGGGATCTCGTAGAAGAAGTGCAACTGCAATGGCGTGCGCGGCGTGAGCAGCAGCGGCGGCACGTGCAGCGTCGCGCGGTCGATACCGTTGGCGACGAACGGCAGGTAGCGACCCAGGCTCCAGCGGGATGTTTCCCGTGCCGGGATCGGCAGCGCCTTCACGAACGTGTCGCCGACGCTCACATTGAGCGACGAGCGGTCGGCGCGCAGCGTCGGCGTGTATCGATAACGCAGGTCGATCGGTGCCCCGCGCGTCTCCCATGTGAACAGATCGGGGGCGACGCGAAGATCGATCCGGACGGCGCCTGCGTCGTATCCGGACACGCTGAGCGCGCGTTCGTCAGCCAGTTCGCCGAGCCGCACCGGACGCGTCGACGACAGCCAGTTCGGCGCGTCGTACGGCACGCGCGGCGCGACGTTCTCGAGCCGGCTCACCGTGGCATGGACACCCGCAAGCGTCTTGCTGCCGAGCGCGAGCGTGAGCGCCGCGACCTTCACTTCATCCGGCGTGCGGCCCAGCACCAGCAACAATTGGCCATGAGCAGGCGCCTGCCGCTCGACGACAGCCAGCGTCGGCCCGTCGATGGCCGGCAGCGTCACGCCGGCCAGACGATCGTCGGCCGTCGCGAACACCACCGCGTCGCCCGATTCAGGCAGGCCGCCGGGCCGGACCGGAAACCGCGCGCCGCGATACGACGCCAGCGCGCCGAACCACGAAGCGACGACGCCCGCCGCTTCCAGTGTCTCCCGCGCCGGTCGCGCCGCGAATGCGAAAGGCAGTTCGAGCCGCCGCACGTCCCGCGAATCGAAGAACGGTGCGGGCAGGATCCCGAGTTCGGGCCGCTCCGGCAACGACGCATAGGTCAGGTCGAGCCGGCTCGCGTTGCTCACCGTTGCCCACAGCGACGAGCTGGCGGGATCCTCGCAGCCATTCGTGTAATGACCGATCAATTGAATGTTGAGATGGTTGTATTCGGTGACGAAGCGCGGATCGATCGACACATCGCGCGCAACCATCATCCCGGCTTGAGCGGCCGGCAACGGCAGCGTTGCCGCCACTTCGCCGTTCACGAGCACCTTGAGCTGCGACAGATTCGGCAGCAGCGCAGGCGAGTAGCTGTAGACCAGATGCAGCGTCGCGCCCGTGACGACCTCGTCGCGACGAACCGAGAACGCGATGCCGTTCTGGCCGTCCGTCCCTCGCAGCTGCAGCGGATCGCGCGCCCCAAGATCCGCAAACGTCAATGCCTGTCGCCGTCCGCCGGGCACGAGCGTGCCGGGCTCGGCGGTGGTCGGGAGCGTGCCGGCGCGGCGCCGTTCGCCGGCGGCCGCGGGCACGGGCTCGGCGAGTAGCGGCGGTCGCGCCGTCACGGGCCCGACGGTCACGGCCGGCGACGGCGGAGCCGCGTCGCCCGACGACAACGCGTTACCCGCTGCCCGCACCGCGCCCGGTGCCTGCATCTCGGTGGCCGCGGCCCCGTTGCCCGATGCGATGCCACTCGCGATTGCCCAGAGCAGGACCGACAGCATCCCGCGCGGCACGCACGCATGCCAGCCGGAACGTGCAGAAACCGCGACAACCGCGCCCTGCGAATTGCACGCCTTGCGGCGCGTGCTGCCGCGCTGTCGCGACGACCACGTCATTCTTTCCGCCTCTCGCTATTTCTTGTCGTTGCCGCGGCCGCCGCGCCCGTACACGCGCATGTCCGCGTACAGGCGCGCGATCACGCGAAGTAAGCCTTGTACGCCGACGGTCGACAGATGCAGGAACGCTCGCGACGGCGCATCGGGCCGGCGGCCGTCCGTCCAGTCGACCCATGCATCCGCGCGGGCGAAGGTCGAACTGACGAGATCGAACTCCTGCTGTTGCGACAGGCTCTCGAACCGGATGCCGAGGCGGCCCGGTTCGGCGTATTCGATCGTTCCGGGAAATGCGTACTCCTCGACACCGCGAAACAGCGACACCGTCACCGTTTCGCCGCGCGGAATGCGTGCATCGTCGGGAACCGCCACACCGATACCGCCCTCCGAGTAATCAAGCGTCTCGCATGCCAGCGTTCGGCCGTTCGCAAAGCTCAGCATGACTGGAATCCGCGCCGCGACGCGATGGGTTTCGCGTATCTGCTTGTGTTCGTTCGACGCCGCGACGGCAAGACCCAGAATCAGGATGTTGTAGGCCGTCCACGCCAGGTTGAACGCCATCGTCTGGACTTCGCTGCCGACGTGGCGGTTGAGCAACAGGTTCAGGATGCCGATCGCGAGGCCGACCGCATTCAGGATCACCAGGGTCAGATACGGCCTCGACACGGCCCAATCGAAGTAGCCCCGATCGATACGTCCGCCCTTGGCCGTCACGTTGAACTTGCCCAGCCGGGGATTGATCAACGCGAGCATCGTCGGCAGCGCGATGTACGACGCCAGCACGGCTTCGTAGACTTCGGCCCAGAACGAATGCCGGAACCGCCCCTGCATCCGCGAGTTCGTCACGTTCGCGTGGATGACATGGGGCAGCGCATAGAGCGCGAGCAGCGTGGCCGGTGCGTGGATCACGTGTGCGTCGAAGAGCAGGAACGACAACGGTGCGGTCAGGAACACGAGCCGCGGGATTCCGTAGAAAAAATGCATCATTGCGTTCAGGTAGCACAGCCGCTGGCTCAGCGTCAGTCCGCGCCCGAACAACGGGTTGTCGATACGGAATATTTGCGTCATGCCGCGTGCCCAGCGGATTCGCTGGCCGATGTGCCCGGCCAGACTCTCGGTGGCCAGGCCCGCCGCCTGAGGGATCGCAAGATATGCCGTCGTATAGCCGCGGCGATGCAGCTTGAGCGCGGTGTGCGCATCCTCGGTGACCGTCTCCGTCGCGATGCCGCCGACCTCCTCCACCATCGAGCGGCGCATCAACGCGCACGATCCGCAGAAAAACGTCGCGTTCCAGAGATCGTTGCCGTCCTGTACCAGTCCGTAGAACAATTCGCCTTCGTTCGGCACCGCTCGGAAAATGCCGAGGTTGCGCTCGAGCGGATCCGGCGAAAAGAAGTGATGCGGCGTCTGCAGCATCGACAGCTTCGGGTCCCGAATGAACCATCCCAAGCAGATCTGCAGGAACGAACGCGTCGGCATATGATCGCAATCGAAGATCGCGACGAACTCGCCGTCGGTAATCTTCAAGGCTTCGTTGAGATTGCCGGCCTTGGCATGGCGATTGTGATCACGAATCGTCCAGTGCACGCCGACCGACTCGCAGAACGCGCGGAATTCCGGGCGACGTCCGTCGTCCAGCACGTGGATCGACAGCTTGTCGGCAGGGTAATCCAGCGCGAGCGCCGCGTAGATGGTCGGTTTGACGACGCTCAACGGTTCGTTGTACGTCGGAATGAACACGTCGACGCTCGGCCAATCCGCGCGCGACGCGGGCAACGGCAGCGGTTTGCGCCCGAGCGGCCACGCGGTCTGGAAGTAGCCAAGGACCAGCACCGCCGCCGCATAGACTTCCGCCGCCACGAGCAGCGCGCCCCATACCGCGTCGAGCGGATGCAACCACACGAGCGTGTCGGACAATCGCCAATACATATACCGGCTCGTGGCCACCACCGACAGCATGATCATGACCAGCGTCGCATAGCGGCCGTCCAGGCGACGGACCACCAGCGAACAGGCGACACAGCAGGTCGCGAACACGAGTTGCCCGGTCGGGTCGAGCGGCACGGTACACACGAAATAGAGCGCCAGCAGCGTGCATGCAGCCACCGGCAGCGCGACGAACCAGCCGCTTGCGGGCAACGCATCGACGAACCGGTCGATCGCCGAGGGCCGCGCGACCTCCGCGCGGGCGCTCACGCGATGCTCCGCGCGGTGTCGCGCCGATCGAGCACGCGTTCGAGCCATGCACCGCACGCGTTCAGGTCGGCGGCGGCCTGCGAACGCGGGTCGTAGCGATTCACGGTCGTCCGGGACGCAAGCGATTCCGCAACCCCCTCGTCCCGATGAATCACGCCGCCGAGCCGGGCCGCGCCGAGGCTGTCGCACAGCACGCGCAGCACATCGCGGCCCAGCTCGCGCGACTGATCGACCTGATTGACCACGTAGCCGTCGCCCACGAAATCCGCGCGGCTCGCGGCATAGGCGTCCAGCATCCGCCGCATCTGCGGAATCGTTGCGTACGACGCCGCATCGGCAAGCACGACCTTGAGCACGAAATGCGCGGCCGTGAGCGCGGCGCGCATATACACCGACGTGCCCGGCGGCGTGTCGATGATCACGATGTCGTCATCGCCGAGCCCGAGCGCGACAAGCCCGTGTGCGAGCCACGACGGTTCGCGATCCAGCAGGCGCTCGAAGCGGCGCTGATCCGTTTCGCTGACCAGGCCAAACGGAAACACCGTGATCCCGTCGACGACCACGGCCGGCCAGTTCAGTCTGTCGAGCGCGGCATGCGCGAGCCCGTCGGTCATATCGAGCGGCACGCCGAAATGCAGCTTCAGTGCATTCTGCGGATCGAGATCGACCACGCTCACGCGCCGGCGTCGCGACGCCGCCATCACGGCCGCGAGGTTCGCCGCCAGCGTCGTCTTTCCGACGCCGCCCTTTGCCGAAGCGATCGCGACGATTTTCATGAGCGGCTCGTCCACACCGATTGCATCGCCTGCGCCTCTCCCGTCGCGTTCGTTCGCAGCCGCTCGAACAGCCGAACGAGCGGCTGCGACGAACCTTGCGCATCCGGGCCCTCCGATGACGCCGGCCTGCTGACCAGCTTCTTCAGCGCACCGGGCGCCTGATGCCGCGTGCCGGCGTCCGGCGCAGACACGGGCGACGCACGCTTGTCGGCCAGGACGATCTTGCGCAGCGTATCCGCGCCATCCGGCGACCCGGCCCCCGGCTGACCCTGCGACTCGCGCTCGCGCAACTCGACACCACCGAGCAGCGGCCAGCGCGTGCGGGCCGCGTCGGCATCCGCTTCGGCACGTACTTCGTGATAGCGCCCGGCATCGCCGCCAAAGCGCTTGAACAACGATTCGATATCTCGTGAGGTCGGTCGTGAGGTCGGCATAGCGTGCCCATTTGTTGTCGAGGAAGTTCCGGTCGGCCCGGCGCCTCAGTTCTGTGCGCGCGCAACACGCAGTTCGATCCGCGAGTCATCCGTCGGCACACCCTCTTGCGTCACTCGCAAACCGGTTGCGCCGACGCTATCGAACCAGCCCTGATAAACGCCTTCCAGGAAGGCGGAGGACCATGCGAGACGGTCTTCGCCGAACGCGCGCAACGGTGCGGCGTAGTGAATCACGCGCAGGAAATCGTGTTCGTCGGACAGTTCGGCGTAGCCCCACTGCCTGTCGCGCCAGTGGGCATTCAGTGCATTCGCGAGGTCGTCTGTCGACTCGCAAGGGCCAAGCGGATGGGCGGCTGCGAAGCGCATGCCGATGCGCGCCATCAATTGCCGCAGCTCGTCTCGATCAAGCTGATCGGCGAATTCACCCGCCAATGCCTCCAGGAAGCCGCGCCATTGGATCGACACATGGCGCTCGAGTAAATGAGCCAACATTCCCTGCATGGACCACGAATCCCCGGAAAAAATAATTGTCGGCGTGGCCGCATCGAGTGCTTCGCGTGCGGACATCGTTGCTACAGCGTATTGGCACATCGTATCGAATCCGATTGAACGAATGGGATTCGACATCTAGCCGAAAAGCGCCAAATTACCGACCACCGCCGACAATTGCCGGGTGCGGCCACGGTGGCAGCCCGCTGCGACCGGTCGCACGGACAGGCAAGGCGATATTCGGCGAAGAACGTGCGCGACGCGACACAGCAAACGTTGGAAACGATCGCAATATCAGGCGCGGCCGGGCGAGGATTCCGCGCGGAATTCGCAGAACAATTCGCGACGCTCCGCGAGTTCGTCGATCTGTGCCGGCGTCAATGCGGCGACGATGTCGGCCGTCTCATCCGACATGCCGAGTTGTTGTTTCGCCTCTTCGCGATCCACTTGCAGCAAGCGCTGGGCAAGCGTCAGATACGAACGGTTGAATTCCGCAATCGCGTCGAAGATGTCGTCCTGTTCGGGCATGGGCGTTCCTGAGCTCGGACGGCGATTGCATTCAGCCGACCGCAGGGCGCGTATTGGCAATACGCGGAGTTTTAGCCGCCCACTTTAATTGTCCGACGCATCGATGAGCAGACAAAACCTAGCAGCAATCCGCCACATCGCGGGTTGCCGATCATTGCGTCAAAGACGACGGTAAATACACATCGGCGGAGGAGCCGTCGACGCGACAAGGCCAATGCGGTCGGATATAGACGGTGCGGCGCGACTGCCGCGGCCTGCAGATGCCTGCTATGCCGGCCGTATCGCGCGCTCGCGCCAGAAATCGCCGCGGGCGCCGAAAATCTTGCTGCACCATTGAGTGCCGTCCCAATACACGGGAAAGCCGTGAATATGTCCGGGCCATCTGCCCTCGCACCACATCGGTTCCGCGGGAGGCTCGGTGCATGGCAGCCAGACACCGGCCCAGCGGGGGCGTTGCCGTTGTTCGGATATCGTCATGGGGTCTACGGTCGAATTCGTCACGATGGCTCCACTTTCACGCTTCACTTTTTAAATTTCATTTCAACGCCAAATATATTTCGTTCAGTTCCTTTTCTTGCTTCGCATATGACAGGACCGGCGGGCAGCGCCAGCCGTCCCGGCTAAGGCTGCGACCGGCGGCCGACGAGCGCTTCGATCTCGGTTGGCGTCAGCGCGATGATCCGTGACGCGATCTGATTCGATATGCCCAACTCGCGTGCCGCGACCTCGCAATCGATCTTCAACATCTGCTGCATCAGTTCGAGATAAGCAGGATCGAGCGCGTCCAACGCGCTGCAACCATCATCCTCTTGCGTCATCATGCTCTCCTAATGACATTGCCTTGAACGGGATGCATCGGCCTGAACACGTATCCGCAGAATCCGTCCGACATCCCTGGCTTCCGCGTCGAACCGGATCCGAGCCGAGCAAACGCCTGTCGAAAAACGGCGGCCGCCATCCGCTATATAACGCCGAGCCGGCCGCTTGCATACCGTTTTCAAAATAATTCTTGCGCCAATACAGGGTCTCGCAATCAGCCTGTCGGATTTGCCCAGGATTCAGTCGCCGCTTTATTCCTGAACACACTAGGATTTCCGGAATCGCAGGTGTGCGCCGCAGCAATTGCGCGCTGTGCGACTTCGCATCTTTTGTTGTTCCCGGACACCGCCATCGGACATCGACGTTGTCTCCACTTCATTCCGAACCCATGGAATTACCACTATGTTGAAAGTGACAAAAGCCGTCTTTCCGGTCGCCGGCCTGGGCACGCGGTTCCTGCCGGCTACCAAGGCCAGTCCCAAGGAAATGCTGCCGGTCGTGGACAAACCGTTGATCCAGTATGCGGTCGAGGAAGCGATCGAAGCCGGCATCACGGAGATGATTTTCGTGACCGGGCGCAGCAAGCGCGCGATCGAAGATCATTTCGACAAATCGTACGAGATCGAGGCGGAACTCGAGGCGCGCGGCAAGGACAAGCTGCTGTCGCTGGTGCGCAGCATCAAGCCAAGCCATGTCGATTGCTTTTATGTGCGCCAGGCCGAAGCGCTCGGGCTCGGTCATGCCGTGCTGTGCGCGGAGAAACTCGTCGGCGACAATCCGTTCGCGGTGATCCTCGCCGACGATTTGCTCGATGGCCCGACACCGGTGCTGCGACAGATGATCAACGTGTTCGATCACTATCATGCGTCGGTGATCGGGGTCGAGGAAATCGCTCCTCAAGATTCGAAATCCTATGGCGTGATCGACGGCAAGCGCTGGGAAGATGACCTGTTCAAGCTATCCGGGATCGTCGAGAAGCCTGAACCGGCGAATGCGCCGTCGAACTTCGGCGTCGTCGGCCGCTATGTGTTGAAACCCAAAATCTTCGAACATCTTCGCGGGCTCAAACCCGGCGCGGGAGGCGAATTGCAACTGACCGACGCGATCCAGTCGCTGCTCGCCGACGAACAGGTGCTCGCGTACCGCTACGACGGCACGCGGTTCGATTGCGGCAGCAAGCTCGGGTATCTGAAGGCCACGGTCGAGTTCGCGCTGCGGCACCCGGAGGTTGCGGGGGACTTCGAAAGGTATTTGCTGGCGCGCCTCTCCGAGGCGATGGTCAGCATGACATGAGCGCGAGACGACCATCGGCCACCATTACGCTACCGACGCGGTCGTTACAGCGCGTGACGGCGCCTGTCCTGCCCACCCGAACAGGCGGCGCCCGACATGTGGACGTCGATTAGTCGCCTTGGCGACGCGGCACTGACTATCCCGCTCGCAGCAGTTTGCGGCGCATGGCTTGCGACGTCGATGCACGGCTGGCGGATCACCGCATCATGGTTGATGCTGCTTGGCGGCGGCATGTTGGCGGTCGGCGTAACCAAGGTTCTGTATGCGGGCTGCGGCATCGAGATCCGTGCGATCCATTTCCGCATGATCAGCGGGCACACGATGCTCGCCGCATCGGTATGGCCAATGGCCTTCCTGCTCGCGCTTCACGACGGCTGGCATGTACGCGCCCGTATCGCATTGCTTCCCGGCTCGGCGCTCGCGGCGGCCATCGCGACAGCCCGCGTACTCGATCATGCGCATACGGTATCCGAGGTGGCCGTCGGCTGGATCGTCGGCATGCTCGTCATGCTGACCCTGCTACGCTGGAAAGCCGCGCCGTTGCTGCTTCCCTGGCGCCGGTTCCCGGCGGCCGCGTCGATGCTCGTCGTCTCGAGCATCGCCTACGGATACTGCTCGCCCATCCAGGCCGCGATCGAGACTTACTCCCCGTTCCTGTGCACCGCATTTCGATGAGGTGCCGGCGCACCCGCGCGCCGATATCGGGATTGGGCGGCTGTCGTCCTATCGGCTCGCCGCGTACGTGTCGCGCCCGACGCGCGCGCGTGGCGGCACGCGCCAACATTCTGTCGGACCGATTGGCCGAGCATTCCGCACAATGCTGCCATTGCGCACCGCACCATTTCTCTCGAAAGCACGCGTCGATTCGATGAAAATCCTTGTCTACGGAATCAACTATGCCCCCGAACTGACCGGTATCGGCAAATACACGGCGGAAATGGCCGAAACGCTAGCCGCCAAAGGCCATGCCGTGCGCGTTGTCTGTGCGCCGCCGTATTACCCCGAATGGCGGGTCGCAAACGGCTATCACTCGGCACGGTATGCGACCGAGCAGCGCAACGGCGTCAGGCTTTGGCGAGCGCCGCTGTGGGTTCCGCGCCGGCCACGCGGCGCCCTGCGCATCGTGCATCTCGCAAGCTTCGCGCTGACGAGTTTTCCGCTCGTGCTGCGCCATGCCTTCTGGAGACCGGACGCCGTCATCTGTGTCGCGCCCAGCTTGATGAACGCTCCCGCGGGATGGCTCACGGCCAGACTAAGCGGCGCACATGCGTGGCTTCATATTCAGGATTACGAAGTCGATGCCGCATTCAATCTCGGCATGCTCGACGGCTCGCTGTTGCGACGCGCGGCGCTCACATTCGAGCGGATGCTGATGAAGCGCTTCGATACCGTCTCGACGATCTCCGGAAAGATGGTCGAACGCGCGCTGCATAAAGGCATTTCTCCCGCCAAGCTCGTGCGTTTCTCCAACTGGGCCGACACACGCTCGATCTACCCGCTTGAGCGTCCAAGCGAGCTGCGCGCCTCGCTCAGTATTGCTCTCGACGCGACTGTCGTGCTTTATTCCGGCAACATGGGAGCGAAGCAGGGGCTCGACGTACTGGCGGATGCCGCACAACGTCTTGAATCACGCGACAACCTCGTATTCGTGTTCTGCGGCAACGGCCCGGCGCGTGACGATCTCGTCGCGCGCTGCGGCGCGCTGCGAAACTGCAGATTCATCAATCTCCAGCCCGCCAACAGACTGAACGAACTGCTGAATCTGGCGGACATACACGTACTGCCCCAACGCGCGGACGCCGCGGACCTCGTCATGCCCTCGAAGCTGACCGGCATGTTCGCGAGCGGCCGGGCAGTCATCGCGATGGCCAGTGCGGGTACCGAATTGCACGACGTAGTGTGCCGCCGCGGGGTACTGGTCGCGCCGGGCAACCCGGAAGCACTGGCAAGCGCCATCGATGCGCTCGCTGCCGATACAACCCGCCGCATGCATCTCGGACGCGCAGGGCGGGATTTCGCGGAAGCCGTCCTGTCACGCGAAGCGGTATTGCGCGAATTCGAGGCGAGATTGTCCGCATTGTGTCGAACGCCGCCCGGTACCTGAGGGCGTGGACGGAAACGACGGTCCAGCCCGCGCCGCCCCGGCAGCCGGCCACCCTGCCGCCGGCCGCTCACGGTATCCGTCTTCCGGTTCACCACGCTGCAGGATGTTCAACGACGGCCGTCGGACCGCTGAAGTTCGACGGCTTTTACCGATATCAAATATTCGTAGACGCATTGCAGGAATGTGTAGTGCCACCCTGCGCGCCCGTCTAGAAACGACCGGCGAACGGCCATCATGTAGAAAAACTTGAACACCGGCCGACACGGCATCCTGTAGAACAGCGCCTTCTGATGAAATCGTCGAACATTGAAGTCGCGAGCGAAAAGCGCCTTGGTGATCGAAAAATCGGCCTGCCGCCGGCGCAGCAACTCGCCTGCTTCCATCGACGAATAGACGTTGTGCTTGCCGATCCAGTGAGCCATGCCTTTCGAGAAAGGAAAGTGATCCAGCGGGCCGGCCAGTTCATGAATTTCGCCGTCGACGATCAGAACCTCGTTGACTTCGCGTTCGTAATGCACGCGCGACGGACGCACGAACCGAATGAAGTATGGCGAGATTTGCGCATGCTTCAACCAGCGACCCAGGAAGTAGTCTCTACGCCGCATCCTGGCTGCCCCGATTTCGTCGGGCGCATCGGAAGCAAAGCGGCGGAGTTCATCCAGCAGTTCCGGCGACGGTCGCTCATCCGCATCCAGGATCAACAGCCATTCGTGCCTGAAGCCGAAATTCCGTAACGCGTGGTTACGTTGCGCGGCGAAACCGTCGAATTCCCGCGCCACGACATGCGCGCCGAACGCGTTCGCGATCTGCACGGTGTTGTCTTCGCTGATCGAGTCGAGGACCCAGATGTCATCCACGCCATCGATACTCTTCAGGCATCCCGGCAGGTCCGCTTCCTCGTTCTTCGTCAGGATCAGGACCGAGAATCCGTAAGTCATTGCACCCCTCTGCGCACGCGCGAGTTGATTCGGCGGGCAGGCATACCGGCATACACCGCCCACGGCTCTTCGAGCGGCCGCGAAACAACGGCCCTCGCCCCCACCACGGCCCCCTCGGGTACGACCGCACCGGGCGCGAGAAAAGCCTCGGCACAGACCCATGCGTGATCACCCACTGCAATCGGACGCGTCACGAGCTGGAAATTAGCGGAATGGATATCGTGCGAGCCGGCGCAGAGGTGCGCGCCTTGCGAAATCACGGCATAGCTTCCGATCTTGATCGTGGCCATGCTGTAGAGCGTCACGCCATCCGCTATGCCGACATGCGAACCGATTTCGAGCATCCACGGCGCCCAGATCCTGACGCGCGGATACACATGGACATGCGGGCCCAGTTTTGCGCCGAACGACCTGAGCAACAGCGCACGCCATCCATGCAGCGGCCTCGGACTGAATCTGAACAACAGGACATAAGCCACGCCCCAGACAGCGCGACGCAGCCGATTCGATAAATTGAATGACGGCTCGGTGAAGGGATCATTACCGTCGATAATCATGCGATCGAAAAATGAGCGAGAGGCGAATCCGCGCCGATCGGCACGGGCACACATCACGTCGGCGCTCTGTTGCAGCCAATAGCGACCGATACGAACATGCGAGCCGTAAGTCTACCGCCCCGCGTGCCCGTTCAAGTCGCATCATTCCGCCAAAATCTAGTTGTTCGCGCACATTGCTCCCGGTCCTCCCGGGCTGCGAGGCTATCATCGAATCGGTCGAATTACGTTTCGACGCGCTTCAATTTTACCGAGAGCCGAATCATGAAGGTTAGCGTTGCGGTGTGCGGCCGGTTTCATTTTCACAACTATATCGATCGACTCGACGAACTCGGAATCCTGGACACCTTCTACTATTCTCACAGGGCGCGTGCCTCATCGTTCTCGCTGGCGCACGGCCGGGCAGTCAATATCTGGGCGAAGGAATATGCGGTTCGGGCCCACGCGAAACTGTTGAAGGGCCGGCTGAGCGACCAGCTCTTCCCGGCCTACCACGATCTGTGGCAGTTCGGCGTGCAACTCAACTGGCGGCCGACACCGCTTCTGCATGTCATGGCCCATGGCACTTCACGACACATCGTTGCCAGGGCAAAGCGCGAAGGTTCGATCGTGGTTGGGGAGGTCGTCAACACGCATCCACTCTATCGCGACCGGCTCCTGTCGGAAGAGGAGGACAGGCGCGGACTGCCGCGCATTCGGCGTATCAATCGGCAACAAAGGCGGTTGATCGATGAAGTCGGTCTCTACGACTACGTCCTGGCACCGTCGTCGATCGTGCGGGAATCGTTCATTCAGCACGGCGTTCCCGCCAGCATCATCAAGTTGATTCCGTATGCCGCCAATGTGAAGCGATTTCGTCCGCTGGAACAGCGCGGGTTGAATTCAAATCGCTTTGGGATCCTTTGCGTCGGACAGATCAGTCTGCGCAAGGGGCAGCTCTATCTCCTGGAAGCCGTCGAGCGCCTCGGCGACGAGCGCGTCCATGTCACGTTGATCGGACAGATCGATCCGACGGTGGAGCCGTTGCTCGCTCCGTACCGCCACCTCTTCACGCACATTCCTCGCGTCGACAACGCGCAGCTCAACGCCTACTACAACGCGGCGGACCTTTTCGTCCTGCCGTCTCTCGAAGAGGGGCTCGCCGTCGTTCTATGCGAGGCGCTCGCGACCGGCCTGCCAATCGTCGCGACCAGGGAATCCGGCGCCGCCGAGATCATCGAGCATGATCGCAGTGGCACGATCGTCCCATCCGGCTCCGTCGAACGTCTGACCGATGCCATCGGCGAGATGATCGCGTTGCCGGACAAGCGCGCGGAGTTCTCCCGTCACGCGCGCATCGCGGCAGCCGGCACGCACAATTGGACCCAGTATGTCGACAAGTTGCAGCAAGTCTATGCCGGCTGCCTCCGGTCGGTGCGCGATGTGCATACACGCACGTGAGGGCTGCGCCCGGTGCGCATTGAGAGGGTCTATCGACTGATCCGCGGAGCGACGCCGGGAATCCCGACCGACAAGCCCTGCACACCCGGAAGCACGCCGAGGGCCGATCTTCCCATCCCCGCACCCCGCGCGGAGCGCAGGCTCGATACCGAACCGGCGCTCATTCCCGAGTACATACTGCCGTGAACGTATCCCATCCGCTCCACGTCGTCGGCGTACGGATTCTTCGCGCCGGCGGCCGCCATCGCGAAAGTCCGCAGCTCGCTCGTGTCCGATCCGGATTTCCGATACGTTCCCGCGTTGCCTGCCAACGTGTTTCCAGCCGGTTCGCCGTAGATCACGCTTGCCTGCTTCGCGGCCGTGCTGGATCTGGACTGCCCGTGACACCCAGGCAATGCACAGGCGGCGAACGACGTTGCCGGCGCCATGATCGCCGCCGCGGTCGACACGACGCAGAGAAGCGGTATTGCTTGACGTACATTGAACATCCCACGTGGCTCGTCCATCTCATTTCACCTCATCGGTCAGTCGAATTTTCACTTTCACGTGTGTCGCCGGTGCAGAATGGTCGGCGTTACATACGACTCTCAATCGCATGATGCGAACGTTCGGCAAAGCAGCCAGCTGATCACGTGGCATCCCCGATACCTCCTGCTCACCGATCGTCCGTCTACCTGGCGTCGACATGTCGATGACACCGCGCCACGCCGGGCGACCGGTGTAATCCAGTCCCGTCAACACGAGCGTTTCGCCGGGTTCGCGTCCGGGCGTCGCACGCGCGTCGGCGATCTCGATGGTCAATTCACGCGCTCCACGATGGATCGTGAGGTCGAACGGACGTTGACGCGCGCCGCCGCCGAAGTCGAAACCGGCGTCGATGGCGTCATCGTTGTGGTGAGCGTCACGAATGTGCGCGTCGTCGACGTTCAATTGAACGGCAACATCGAACGATGCTTCCGAATTACTCCGTGGGCTCGAGAACCGGGCTTCCATATCGGATTGCGCCCCGGCGATCACCGGATCGACGATCGTCAAGTTCTTGCAGATATTGGCGATCAATATCTGGTTGACACGGGCCGTAACCGTGGAGTCTCGCGCCTTGACGCCGATTGCCGTGCGTCCGTTCTCGAGCCATATTCCCGTCACATCGAATTGCGGTTGACCGCTTTCGTTTCGAAGCACGGAGCCCATCGTCAATCCACGGGGCACCGGGTCGTTGATTCCGGAGAAATCGGTATACAAGACGCCCGATCTCGCTCCGGTCACCTTGACCCTCACGACGCCACCTCCCGTCGTCAACGGCATGAGGGTGCCCTGAGCGCGAACCAGCCTGGGTCGATTGAACACGACCGACTCCATCGGTGTCGAAAAACTCAGCGTCACGAACGCGCTCGCTGCCCGTCTCGCTCCAACGAACGTGACGTCATTGAACTCGACGTTTCGGCAACTGATGATCGGAATCGGTTCTTCAATCGTCGAATCGTTCACGACGATTCGGTTGACCGCCGGACCGTTCGAAAAGAAACCGATCCGGCAGCGGTTGTATTCGATGCTGTCAACGAGCTTGTCGTTCTCGACGAAGCGGATGTATGAGTCGTTGACGACGATGGTTCCACTCGCGGACGGATAAAAATAACCATTGACCCGAACGCGATTGCATACGATCAGGTCTGAAGAGAATGCGTACAGGCTGCCGTCGAGGGAGCTGACATCGGCGTCACGACGATCACGTGACGACACGAATTCCAGATCGTCGAGCACGATGCGTTTCGCGACGCGAAAACCGGCCCGATCCAGGCTAAGGATGCGGGCGGCGCCCGTCGCACCGGCCACACGATCCGTCTCGGCGCCGTTCTGCACGATATCGGCCCAGCGTGCGTCGTAGGCGTTCCGCAGCGGCGCGGCGAGCTCGACGGAGTCGGCGCTGACTTTCGCCACCACGTTCCGCTCAAAATATCGAATCGACGGCGGATAGCCCTGCGAGTCCTGGTTGAAGCCATAGACCAATACCGGCATGCCCGCGCGATACTTCGATGCGGCACCGGCGCTCGACAACCGAACATGGGATGCGCCGGCGGCTACCGATCCGATACGGTCGCCGTTCACAAACTCTCCGAAGCCGGGTATCGAGCCGGCGTGATCAAGAAAGTAGTCCTGGTTGACAATGAGCGGCACGCGTTCGGTCGTCGATTGCGAAGTCCCGACGTTGCACAATTGCGTGCCTCTTCCGCCTCGTACGTGCACGTCCGCGACGCCTTGCAGCCACCTTCCGGTCAGGATATTCAGCCTCCCGTCCGGCAAGATGAGATCGAAGGCAGCGTCTGCGCCCCGCATCTTCTCGCGAATCGTCAATAGTCCGCGGGAGTTCTGTTCCGCGGATGCATCTGCCGATACGCCATATGCTGCGGCTTCGATCACTTCACGGGCCGATGGCGCCGGGCCCCGGTCGAATGTACCTGCGTCACTTGGAAACGCTTCGGCACCCGCGGCGGAGGCAATCAGCTTCAGGAACGCGCGTCTGGATTGCTTCACGATGTCGACTCCGGTATGGGATTCGTGGTCATGCCCGGAACGACTCGCCGGCGCGACGCTTCTCGCGATTCATACCGATCGTTCGCGTCATGCCACCGAACCGACCGTACCCGAACGTACCGAGCCCGTATTGGCCGCCGGCGCCTGGATCCGTGCCATCCTGATCTTGCCGGCGGTCACCAGAATATAAACGGCGACGAACGAGAACCCGAAGAAATATGCCATCGGCACGCCGCCATCGCGAAACAGCGTCGAGATGTAGCCGTTGAAAATCCAGTACGACGCAAACAGTTTCGGGCTCGCCGTCCACGTGACGCGGTGATGAAACCGGTACAGGAACAGGCCAACCATGAACATTCCGCCCACCAGTGACGGGAATCCGAATATCGAATACAGATCCGCATGCAACGACCAGGTCAGCGCAAAGAAATTCCCGTATTTCAACAGGTTGATCCTTTGCGTCGTCGTCGGCTTGTCAGGCCAGATCGCGCGGGGGATTGGCCATACGAGCAGCCGCAGGTACTGCGTTCCCCAGTTGAACCCCGTTCTTTCCGGTACCAGCTCGTAAATTGCCGACGACACGTCGAACTCCTGGAAGTCGCTCGTTCCGGCGCCGACCGCTCGTGACTTCTGGTACCGATCCACGATCTCCGAAATGCTCGTGTCGCCGGTCAGCATCTTTCGTGCCGCGAGACGATCCGACCCGACGACATCGAATACGAGGATCAGGCAAACGCCGATAATGATCGTCTTCATTGCGAAGCTGCGGCGACCACGCCGCATCAACCCGATGGTCAATGCGCTCAGCACGACGATGACGAACGACAGCCGCTGCGCGCCAACCAGTATGCGCAACAGCACGAATGCACCGATCCCTGCAGCCATCGGCGGCGTCACGCCATAAGCGAGGATCAGGATCAGCAGCGCGGCCGGAATGAATTCCGCAAACGCCATCAGATAGCCGGACACCCCCACCAGGCGTTGGCCGCCATTCGAATCGACCTGCACCTCGAACGACTGGACCGAGTCGATACCGGCAGTCCCGTACGCGACATGCGTCGAATACAAGCCGAGCGCGACGAGCACGATCAGGGCCGCGAAAAATCGTACCTTGTCGGTGATGACGAGGCGGGTCGGTGGAATCCTGAGCTGCCGAAGATTGCGCGGCTCCACAAGTGCCGGCAGGATAACCGCGGCGAGCAGCGCGCAGTTGATATTGAGGCACGTCAGCCAGAGCGTTCCGTCCGATGGAGTCAACCCGATCGTGTTCCACAGCAGGGATCTGCCGATCAGGTAAATGTTGATCGGGCGTATGACGTATCCCAGGAAGTGATAGATCAGGTACAGAAAGATCGGATGATAAATGGGCATGCGCATCGCCAGCACGAACGCGAAGCAGATGCCCCAGCACAACAGATTGATTACCGCGATATAGCCTATGATTTCCATGTCATCCCTTCGCCTGTCGGATACTCAATCGATGACGCAGGGCGGCTGGTCGCGAAGCCCCATCAGCCAGCCATAAACGTCGGCCATTTGCGTGGCAACCACATTCCACGTGAAATGACTTTCGACCAGCGATCTCGCCACATTGCCCATTGCCACGAGCCGTGCATCGTCGATGGCATGCAGGTCGCCAAGGAATGCGCGCAGTCCCTCGACCGAATTGAGAATCTCGAATGCGGCGTGTCGGGAAAATCCGATCGACAGATTGCATTCGCGCGTCAGCGCGACGGGTTTCCGGAACGACCATGCCTCGAGCGGCACCATCGGCAGGCCTTCGCTGAACGACGGCAGGATCACGCAATCGCAGGCCGCGTAGGTTTTTTCCTTGTCCTGGCCGAATTGCGGACCGATGAAATGGACCCCGTCGCCGTTCACGCCCTCGCTGACCATGCCGCGCAATTTATCGACGTAGGAAGGATCCCCCCAACCACCGACGATCAGGTTCCAGCGCGCATTGATCGAATCCGTCATGACGCACCCCTTCCAGGCGCTCAGCAGATTCTCCACGCCCTTCTTGGGATGCAACCGCCCGAAATAAAGCAGCAGTTTCCGGGATGCCAGTTCGCCGGTCCACCAGGACGGCAACCCGGGATTGTCCAGCTCCGGAATCGTCACACCGTTATGCACGATGGCGATCGGCTGTTTCAGACCCACGGCCCGGATCGCATCCGCCTCCTCGCGATTCAGTGCATGAAAGCACGCGGCGCGATTCAAATGGCTGTGTTCATAGGCCGCGAGCGCGACCCACTTCTTCAGTTTCGAACGCTTCATGATCCATGGATCGAGCATGCCGTGCGGCGAGATGATGTAGGGCTTGCGTCGACGCCGATGCCACGCGACGACATCCGCCGAAGGGTGCATCCAGATTCCGTGCGTGTGAACGATTTGGGCATCGGATGCCAGCAGCGAAGTGCGCAAGCCCGGGGAGTAGCCGAACATCGCGGGACCGACCGCGTCACGGGTCGTCACCCGCGTCCCGCGCCATTGCGGAAGGTCGGTCCTGGTGTTCGCGTCGTTCAGTGCGAATACGCGCGGTACGAACCCGTTGGACGGCAGCGCGAGTGCGAGGCCACGTACCGCGTCGAACAGGCCGCCAGCGGTTCTGGACGCGGACGCCGTTACGAACCCGACCTGATGGCCCGGCGCCTGCGCAGGATGGAAGTCGGCCGTCCCGGTCACGCGGCCTCCCGCAGAAGATCCGCAAACCGCGGATACAGGCGACGATAGCGCTCTACCGCGCGATCGATCTCCGCCTGCCCCCGCGACGGCGCCCGATAGTCGGCGATCATCGTTCGCGCGATTTCATCCACATTGAAACCGTCGATGTCGTATACGCGGGCGCTCAAACCCAGGTCCGTCATGATGCCGCTCGTCTTGGGCAGGTAGGAGAGCGCCACGAGCGGCCGTCCTGCCAAAAGTCCAAAGATGCATGAGTGAAAGCGGCTACCCAGAAATACCGAGGAGCCGGCGATGATGCTCCTGACGTCCGCCACGGGTCGGTCTTTCTGATCCAGGATGACGAATTCCCGACACCGCTCGGCGATCTCGCGGCCCACCGGCAGATCGGCCGCGACCTGGTTGACGATGACGATCCGCACGCCCAGCGTGTCGTGCAGGATATTCAGCAGTTCGCACAGGCTGCGGACATACCGTTCCTTGGCCTGCGCCTGGTCGGCGGCAAGCGGAAACGCCCATTCGATCACCGAAACCGCGATATAAGGCTCGTCCGGATCGATTCCGAGTTCCGCCTTCATCGACGCGGTCGCGGCCGGCGTCGCAGCATGCCAGAAGGCAAGATCGCCGGTCCTGGCGACTCGCGCTGCCGGCAACGCGAGCGTCTCGACGACAAAATGGTACGACTCGCTTTCCCGTACGCAGATGAGGGATGCCTTGGCGAGCACCTTTGCGGCAAACCACCGGCCGCGCCTGGAGCGGATCGGACCGACGCTCTGCGGCGCCAGAACCACGGTGGCGCCAAACTTCGAAGCCGCCCAGATCTGGATCAGGTTCGCGTAGTACGACGGATTGGAGTCTTCAAGATATCCGCCGGGACAACTGACGACGACATCGGCTTTCCCGAGCGCGTCGATGGCACGTCGTTGCTCGACCGGAATCAGACGGCCGAGCAGCCACGGTCGTCGCAACGATACATAGCAGATCGTGATGGCCTGGCGGACGACATTGCACAGACGGCGGCGCCACATGTGCTTCGATACGCAGTTCCCGAGTCGCTCGTGCCACGTCACCCGTGGCAGATGAGCGCGCTGCGTCGACGGCTGGTATGCGATACCGCTGAGAGAGGCGTTCGGGAAGGCTTCGAGGATTTCGTCGATACACACCTCGATGAGCGCCGCATCGCCTTTGTTCACCGCGCCGAAGACATTGGCCACCACGACATGATTCACTTGCATTTCGAGAACCCGTTCACGAAGTTCAACACATTTTCGGAAAACCGCTGCAAATTCCAGTCATCGAGATTCCACGGAAAGTTGCGCCTGAGTGCAGACAGCTTCTCGTCGTCAAGCAGTATCGCGACGCCGCGGTCGATGTCTGCATCCGTTCCATCCGTCACGAACCCGTTTTCGCCGTGGCGGACCAATTCGTGCGCCGCTCCGCAGCCGTCGCTGCACAATACGGGCGTCCCGCACGCAAGCGCCTCGTTCAGACACAGGCCCCACTGGTCATAGTCACTCAACAGCATCATGAAATTGGCAAGCGACAGGTACACCGGCATGTCCTGGTTGGGAACCAGTCCTTTGAACACGACGTAGCGCGCGATTCCGAGGCGCTCGCAGCGCTCGCGCAGCGACGCCTCGAGCTCGCCGGCGCCGATAATCAGCAGCGAAACACCGATCGCCGTTGCCCGCGAACGCGCGTACGCGTCGATGACTTTGTCGACACGCTTGCGAGCCACCAGGCGCGACACGCAGACGATGTACCTTTCCGGCAACCCCATCTGCGCGCGGAGCTCGGACGGCCGGACGCGTGCCGCGGCGGCGGCCGTCGTGAACCGACTGTTGTCGACCACGTCGTAGCCTACGTGGATGCGCTCCGCTGGAATGCCGAGGAACTGGAAGTACTGACGCTGCCGGCGCCCGGCCACGATCGCGCCGTCATACAGGCACGCGAGCCGGGCCTTGAGCAGTTCGCGTCCCGGCCGGCGCACGCCGTCGTCGAACTTGCTGTCCGCACAAAACACGATTTTCGTGCGACGCGCCAACCATCGGTAAATCAACCCGACGATCGAATATGGAAAGTTGTATCCGATCGTCACGATCATGTCCGGCTTTTCACGAACGATTTCCCTGAACAGGCGCGCGAGCAATATCGGCCGCTTGAACTGCGCACGCTCCTGCGCCACGTAACGCCAGCCGCTTGCCGGCGCATCGCACCCGGAGTGCCCTGCGTCTCGATGGAGGTAATCGGACGATTTGCGATTCATCACCAGCACGCGAAATTCGACGTTCGCCTGCACGAGACGGCGCTGCGCATCGTTCAAACGCGCGGTATGGTAATCGCCGATGCTACCGATCAAGAACAGAACCTTCATATTCCTTCTCGCGATACTCTTGAAATACCTCGTATTCGCCGAAGAGAACCAGGAATACGTCGAGGCCCAGCAGACAGATCGCGACGGATACGATTCCCCCATGCCGCACAGCCAACAGTCCGACAACGATCGTCATGCCGGCGGCAAACAAATAGGCAAACGCAAAGCGGATATGGCGATTGATCGCAATCACGAAGATGGACGCGGATTGCCACAGCGAATTCGCGACCATCGAGAGCAACAGGATGTCGAACAGCGTCGAATCGAAAACGACGTGCTTGCCGGTCCAAGCGGTATAAAACCGCTCTCCGTATGCGCTCATTGCGACACCGACCGCGCCCGCGACAACCACGGTCACGATCGTCAGTCTGCGCTTGATACGTATGACGTCCGCCTTTCTCCCCACCGCGGCAAGCTTCGACACTTCCGACCAGACCGAGTTGGACAACAGGTTCATCATTTGCACGGCGACTCGCGTAAGCGTTCGCATCGTCGAAAACGCCGCCACCTGTGCCGGGCCGAGTGCCGTCCCGATCACCCAGAGGATTCCCTGGAAATTCAGCCCGTTGCTGAGCGGGAATCCGAGGAACGCCAGGGACGGAACCAGAGATTTCCTGAGCCAGCCCCAGTCGATCGTCAATGGAAATAGCGTGGCCCACGGGCAATAGCGTTTCTTCACGACGTGCTGCGCGACGAAGCCGGCAATGCGCGCGAGGAGCATGCCGGTGGCGACGGCAATCGGTGTCTTGAATATCACCAGCGCAACCAGCCCGAACGCCAGCGCGACAAAACGCGTCACGTTCAGAATGCCGACCGACAGTGCATAGCAATTGGCGCTTCGCAACGCGGCTGTCTGGGGGCCATACAGCACGCTCAGGCATACGTCTCCGATCAGAATCAACGCGACGAACCTGACCTCGTCCCCCGTCATGTACCGGAACACGTGGCCGCCCGAACCCAGGACCCACCACGCCGCGCCCGACACGATCAGCACGATGAGCACGAACATGGCGACCGTGGCAGCGAGCGTCCGGTAAATCACCTGAAGGCGTTCGTGATCTCCGACCGCTGCCCGCTGGTCCATCTCGTTCGCCGCAACGGTCGACAAGCCCAGATCACTCAAAGCGAGGTAGGTCGGAATCGTCGAGATCAGTATCCATTCGCCGTATTTCGCCGCGCCCCACACCGACAGAAACAGGGGAACCGATACGATCTGGGCGAACACACTCACGGCCTGTCCGAGACCGTGAGCGAGAAATGCCTTGATGATGCGTTGTGCCGACATGGTGGGTTCGAATCGATAGCCGGGCTAGGCTGGTCGTCCGGGCCCGGTCTTGAAATTATTGCCGTGGTGCGTATTCGTACTGATACGCGTACTTGTATTTCCCGTATGCGTACCCCGCTGTGTTCAGGGGCAGATCGTTGAAGATCACGCCTTTCAGCGTCCCGCCCCCCTGGCGCAACTGCTTGATTGCCATTTCCACTTCCCGCGGTGGATTCGCGCCGAAGCGCAACACCAGCAGCGTCACACCGGCGTAGCGACCTATGATGGCGGGGTCCGTGACGGCCAGCACGGGTGGGGTATCGACGATTACGTGGTCGTATCGGGACGAGAGCTGACTCAACACCTGTTCGAAGTTGGGATGCAGCAGGAGCTCGGCCGCATTCGGCGGCAGTTCGCCGGTAGGAATGAAGTCAAGACCCTTCACGAGCGTGTCGGGCTGGATGAATTCGCCGGCGTCGCCACCCGATCTGATCAACTCGGTCAATCCACGTCCTCGCGCCGCCCCGACGTAGCGGTGCAGGTAGCCGCGACGGAGGTCTCCGTCGATCAGCAGCACTCTCTTTCCCGAACTCGCCATCAACGCAGCGAGGTTGACGGCAATGAACGACTTGCCCACGCCCGGTGCGGGGCCGGTCAGCATCAGTATGTTGTTTCTGGCATCGAACTGAGCGAACTGCAATGCGGTGCGCAAGCTGCGAATGGCTTCGACGGCAAGATCGGTCGGTGCGGCCCGGGCGAGCAACGGCGCATTGTTACCGCCCGCTCGCTCGATGCGTCCGAACGTAGACTGTTGATCAGAGTGCGGAATCGTCGCATAGACGGGAATCCCGAACTTGTCTTCGACTTCGGCCGGATCTTCGATTCCGCTGCGCAGTGCCTTGAACGCGAAGGCGGTGACCAGGCCCACGAATATGCCGAGCGTGGTGGCCACGAGGATGATCAGACCGGGACGCGGCCATACCGGCACCGTAATCAGCTCGGCGCCGTCGAGCAGACGGACATTACCGGTCTTGCCCGCCTTCAGTACCCTCAATTGCTCGACATTGTTGAGCAGCGTGGTATAGATTTCCTGCGCCACCATCGCGTCACGAGCGAGGCCGACGGTATCCTGCTCGTTGGCGGGAATCGCTTTCAGTCGCTGGTTGAATGCCGCGATCTGAGCGTTGACGGTATCGAGCTGCCGATTGACGGCGTCGACATTAGGATGCCGCGGGGTGAAGCGCTGAAGCAGTTGATCACGCTGAAGAACGAGCTGACTCTTCTGAACCTCCGCCTGCACGATCTGGTTCAGCAAGCTCTGGGCCTCGACCGGCAGATCGACGATGGTGTTTTTAGTCCTGTAATTGTTGTACTTCGTTTCCGCCTTCGTCAGATTGTCCTTCAACCCGGGCAACTGGCGGTCGAGGAACCGAATCATGTTGTCCGCCTCCGCCGACTTTCTGTCGACGTTCTGCTTGACATACAGCCGTGCGATCTCGTTGAGCACGGCCTGAGTCTTGTGCGGATCGTCGCTGCGCCAGACCGTGCTGATGATGCCGGAATCTTTCCCTTGCTCGGAGATGTTCAGAGACTTCTGAAGTCGCGTGATGACATCGAGACGCTTCGAGTGAACGAGCTGAAATCGCGTCCCCGGCCGCCCGACGAGGCGCTCGACCGTGACCGTGACCACGCCGCCCGGGACCGTCGCACGGCACACCCTGGCAACGTCGCAATGGTCGACCACCGGTTCGTCGTCGGGCGAACGCAGGCTGTACTGGCCGTTCGGCAGCGCGGTCACCGTCCAGATGCGACCGTTGTACTGTGACGGCACCTCCATCTGCGTGACGTCGATCACTTCGTTGCCCCAGGCGAAGGAAGGCATATTCAGGCGTGGCGCTCCATCGACGGGTGCCGGTACGCGGGACGCGAGGAAGCGGCCAAACAGCGGGAAATAGGTCGGTTTCGCGTCGATATCCAGATGCACTGCATCCACGGTGGGGCCGAGAATCATGCGCGACCTCAGAATCTCGATCTCCGTCGTCGCAGCCGTCTTCAGTTCGAACATGCTCGCCAGATCGCCCAGGGCCGATCCGATCGAATTGCCGTTCTCTTCGACCTGAACCAGGATGTTCGACTCGTAGGTCGGTTTCGTGATCAGCGCATACAGGCCGCCCAGCAACGCTGCACCGAGCGCGAACGCGAGAATTACGTTCCTGTATTCCAGCAGCGCGGCCAGGTGCTCGCCGAGACTCGTGCTTTCCTCAGTTGAAGAGCTGCGTTGCCTGGACAGGAATTCATCTGCTTCTTGCATGGGCTTGGTTCGATTAATTGAGTTGCTGAAACGTGTCCGATTGGGGGTCTTTCATTCCCCTCACCGGCGTGGCCGGGATGCCAGTTGCCTAGCGCGTCTGCACTGCATCCGGTTCGGTGATGCGCTGGCCGGAAATCGCAATCCTTTCCGACCATGCGCTCACGCCTTTTTCGATCGAGTCGAGTGCCGTTTCGAACGCCTCCCGACCGCGCCTGAACGGATCCTGAATATCGGCGTCGCCGAACTCCCCCAGGCGAAACACCCGCCCTCTCGACAGCGGGTTCAATCTTTCGACATAGCGCTTCTGCTCCATGTCCATGACGAGCATCAGATCGGCGTGCATGCAATGCGAGCGCAACAGTTGCCTTGCACGATGACCTTCGATGTCGAAGCCTCTCTCCCGCATCAATTCCCTGGCGAACGGGTCCGCCTGCTCCCCGACCAGCGCGCCCACCCCTGCGGATTGCACGATGCAATCCGGTAGCGCGCTTGCCAGCATGGCCTCGGCCATCGGGCTGCGACATATGTTTCCGATACAAACAACCAAAATGGATCGAATCATCGATATTTCCCGGTATCGTCCAGCGTTACGCCGGACGTCCACTTCACCGCGTGCGAGACATCAACATGAAAATGCTCCGAGGCAGTCGGAGGCGCATGACGTCATTCAACCTTGTCCGTCCCGGCACGCTGGGCGAACACTGCGTTCCGCGACGTCGCGGATTCCGCATATCTCGCTTGATAATCCGCGTACGCGATGGCCAGCCCCTCTTCGAGGCCAGTCGTCGCGCAAATCCCGAGCGAATGCAGTTCGCTCACGTCGAGAAGCTTTCGAGGCGTGCCATCGGGTTTCGACGTGTCGAAGACGATCTCGCCGTCGAATCCGACCACCTTGGCGATCGTCCGGGCCAGCTCGGCGATCGACAAGTCGACGCCCGTGCCAACATTGATATGCGCGGCCGGCGGCCGTCTCGCCTGCTTCCACGGTTGCGCCGGGATCTGCATGATGGCCACGGCAGCAGTCGCGAGATCGTCCACGTAGAGCAACTCGCGCTTCGGGTTCCCGCTGCCCCACACCGTCACCGACGCACTGCCGCCTGTCTTCGCTTCATGCATCCGGCGTATCAGCGCCGGCACGACATGACTGTTCTCGGCGTGGTAGTTGTCGCCCGGACCGTACAGGTTGGTCGGCATGACGCTACGAAAATCGGTTCCATACTGCCGGTTGTAGCTCTCGCACAGCTTCAGTCCTGCAATTTTGGCGATCGCGTACGGTTCGTTGGTGGGTTCGAGATACCCGGAAAGCAGCGCGCGTTCCGGGATCGGCTGCTCCGAGAATTTCGGGTAAATGCATGACGAGCCGAAGAACATCAGCCGATGGACGCCTGCGCGATACGCATGGTGAATGACGTTCGCCTCGATCATGAGATTGTCGTAGATGAAATCGGCCGGATACGTCGCGTTGGCCTGGATTCCACCGACCTTGGCCGCCGCCAGGTAGACGTGATCGATCGCCTCGCTCTGGAAGAACGACTCGACCGCATCGCCGTCCGCGAGATCAAGTGCTGCTCGCGTGCGAGTGATGACCGTGCAGGATTCGATTGCCGACAGCCGGCGGACGATCGCACGTCCGACCATGCCATTGTGGCCCGCGACGAATACTCTGATGTGTTCGCCCATTGCGTTACTCGTTGTATGCAAACGCCGTGAAACCGGCCAGTTTGATCAATGCATCGCGCTTGGCCGCCTGGTAGTCGGCACGCACCATTTCCTTGACCAACTGTTCGAACGAGATCCTGGGCGTCCAACCGAGTTTCGATCGCGCACTCGTGGCATCGCCAAGCAAAGTCTCGACTTCGGTCGGACGGAAGTAGCGCGAATCGACACGCACGACCACGTCACCTTGCTTGACCTTGAGATCGGCATTCTCGACCGCTTCCACGATGGCGATCTCGTCGACACCCGCTCCCTCGAAGCGCAGAACGATTCCCAGTTCGAGCGCCGCGCATTCGACGAACTTTCGAACGCTGTGCTGGATTCCCGTCGCGATGACGAAGTCTTCCGCGCTTTCCTGCTGGAGCATCAGCCATTGCATCTCGACGTAGTCGCGTGCGTGCCCCCAGTCGCGCAGTGCGGACAGGTTGCCGAGATACAGACAATCCTGCAGGCCCACCGCAATTCGCGACAGTGCCCGGGTAATCTTTCTCGTCACGAAGGTTTCGCCGCGCACCGGGGATTCGTGATTGAAAAGAATGCCGTTGCATGCGTAGATGCCATAGGCTTCGCGATAATTGACGGTGATCCAGTACGCGTAAAGCTTGGCGACGGCGTACGGGCTGCGCGGGTAGAACGGTGTCGTCTCGCGCTGCGGCGTCTCCTGAACGAGCCCGTAGAGTTCCGATGTCGACGCCTGGTAAAAACGCGTCTTTTCCTCGAGAGACAGGATGCGAATCGCCTCGAGCACACGCAGCGCGCCGATACCATCGGCGTTCGCCGTGTACTCGGGCTCCTCGAACGACACGGCGACATGGCTTTGTGCAGCGAGGTTGTAGATCTCGTCGGGCTGAACGCGCTGGACGATGCGCACGATGCTCGTCGAGTCCGTCAGATCGCCGTGGTGCAGCACGAATCGACGATCCGATACATGCGGATCCTGGTAAAGGTGGTCGATACGATCCGTATTGAACAGTGATGCGCGGCGTTTGATGCCGTGCACCTCGTAACCTTTTTCCAGCAGAAGCTCCGCCAGATACGATCCGTCCTGCCCCGTCACACCGGTGATTAGCGCTACCTTGCGTGTCATGTTTTCACTCCGCATCCCCTGGTCGCCGCCGGGGGGATTGCAAATGTCCTGCTGATTTTCAGAACCGTTCGCTCGACGAAATGCCGCGAACGCCCACCGCATTCATTCGGCTCCGTATCGATTACTTGGTCACCACCGCCGCCGTCAGGCCGGCATTCACGGCCGGCAACAGCAGACTGAGCACCCGGTTCAGGCGAACGAGCCCATTGCCGTCGACATAGACGACGTCATTCGGCTGAAGCTGAAACTGGTTGGCCAGCACCATCGCAACAGGCGAACGTGCGTCGAGATGAAAGACATGCGGGTCGGCATTCAGCGCGCCGCGAATCACATACATTTGGGCGGCGTCGGCCGTGTTGACGTTGATGCTGCCCGCCTGCGAGAGCGCGTCGCTCAGTGAGAGCGACCCGTCGCGCATCGGCAACGCCGTCATCGGCTTGTTGACCTCACCCATCACGTACACGCCGTTCTGATCGCGCGGCAGCACGCGCAGCAGATCGCCGTTGCGCAGCACGACGCGCGCCGGATTCTCCCCGCGCGCGAGCATTGCCGTGAGATTGATCGGATAGGACTTTGCTCCGCGCACGAGCACCATTCGACTCTGGTCGGCTGTGGCGCTGAATCCGCCGGCCCGCGTGACAGCCTCGTACAATGTCATCGGTACATCATTGACCGGCACTGCCCCTGGCGCATGTACTTCGCCATCCACGTAGACCTGCTTCGACCGGAACGATGCGACGCGTACCGTCACCTGCGGATCGCGGAACACGCTCGCCAGCCCGGCCGTCAGCTTCTTCTGAACCTCTTCGGGTTGAAGCGACGCAACGTGCAGCTTGCCGATATACGGAAACTGAAGGTCGCCGTTCTGATCCACCAGGTGCCCCGGAGCGGGGTCGAACGGCCGCGAGCTCGGCGTGGAAAGCTGGGGCCCTTGCGACTCGACCAGTTCCGGGTGATCCCACACGGTAATTTGCAGGACATCACCCGGACCGATTACGTACGGTGCGGGCTTTGAAAAGAGCGCGGCATATTCGGGGGTGCCGGAGCCCTCACGCTGCTCCCTGACCTGCCTGATCAGATCGACGGTAATTTCGGTAACGGGCACGTCCGCTCGCGCGGCCGGACGCTGGCTGTCGGCTGCGCTGACGGCAATCGACGCAGGCGCTTGCATGCGCATGCCGGGTGCGAACGTGCAAGCAGATAGCACGCTACATGATGCAATCAGAAACGTCGCCGACATGCGGCCGATCGGATACCCATACCGGTTGCGCTCGCTGCGCGTCGCCATCATCAAAATACCTTCAGCAAGTTTCATCCGTTTGCCCTGGACGCGCGTCGTTGCACAACGCACGTTGAAAATTTCGAAACCATCCGAACATGCGAATCCCGGGATATCAGCTCAATAAGCATTCGAATTCACCAACCCCTTCGCCACCGTCGCCAACACGATCCGCATGTCCAGCGCAAACGACCAGTTCCTCAGGTAATAGAGGTCATACTCGACGCGCTTCTGCATCTTCTCGAGCCGATCGGTCTCCCCGCGATACCCGTTCACCTGAGCCCATCCGGTGATCCCTGGCTTGATCCGATAACGATGGATGTAGCCGTCGACGACCTTCTGATAAAGCCGATCGTGTTCGATCGCATGCGGCCGCGGCCCGACCACCGACATCTCGCCGCGCAGCACGTTAAGAAACTGCGGCAGCTCGTCGAGGCTGGTTCGCCTGAGAAAGCGCCCGACCGGTGTGATACGCGAATCGCTCTTCGTCGCCTGCGTAACCACGCCTTCCTGTTCGGCGTGCACGCGCATCGTGCGGAACTTGATGATCTGGAATTTATGCCCGTCGGCACCCTTGCGGTATTGCTTGAAGAACACCGGCCCACGCGACGACAACTTCACCGCGATCGCGATCACCACCATCAACGGCATCAGCGCCACCAGCGCGACCGCCGCGAACAGGCGATCGAACACTTCCTTCTGCCACATCGCATGGCGCGGCATAGGCGACGCAACGAGATTGATGGCCGGTGCGCCGATGAGATCGATCATCGCGCCGTCGAACAACGCAACGCTGCGCATATCAGGAATAAAGCGGACGTTCACGAGATCGTCGGCGAACGTATTGACGAACCGCAGAACGGTCGCTTCCTCCGACAAAGGCAGCGCGAGCCAGATTTCCCGCACACCGTTCTCTCGAACGAACTGCGCGAACGCATCGAGCTCCGTGAATGCCGGCACGCGATGCGCAGCACTTGCGAGAACCGGACGCAGGTCGAATACGGCCGCCGGGCGGAAGCCGCTCGCCGGCGACTCCTCGATGTTCCGAATCACCTGCTGGCAATGTTGAGCGTAGCCAACTACCGCAACACTGCGCAGGTTGATGCCCGCATGACGAACGCTGCGCAGAAACAGATGCGTGCCGATTCGCGACGCGATCAGCGCGCTCCCCGTCATCGCGGTCCAATACACGAACCACAGCCTCGAAATCACATCCGATCGATGGAGCGAGAACATCAACACGATCCCGCACGCCTGGACGACGAGCCACGCGAGCGAGATCTTCCCGCTCAACCGCAGCATCGACCGTCCCCGCCACGATTCGTACACGCCGAACACCGGGAACATCACCAGTGCGAACGCGATCGCGAACGTGACGAGTGCGCTATCGAAGTGCCCCTCCGAAACCGTCTGATAGCGAAATTGCGATGCAAGCAACGAGCCGCCGACGATCAACGCGATATCGACGAGTCGCGCCACCAATCCTTGTAGACCGAACATTTCAATCTCCCGTCTGACGCCAACGATTTGAGTCGAATCGGCGCATCACGCTCGCCCGTACGTATCGTCGAACCGCACGATGTCGTCCTCGCCGAGATACGATCCCGATTGCACTTCGATGAGCTCGAGCGGCAGCTTTCCCGGGTTCTCGAGCCGATGCGTCACGCCAAGCGGAATGAAGGTCGACTGGTTTTCGCCGAGCATGAATTGCTCGTCTCCGCGCGTCACGAGCGCGGTCCCGCTCACGACGATCCAGTGTTCGGCGCGGTGGTGGTGCAACTGGAGCGACAGACGTCCGCCCGGATGCACGACGATGCGCTTCACCTGGAACCGCTCGCCGCGATCGATCGAGTCGTAGTAGCCCCACGGGCGTCGCACCTTGCGGTGCGTATTGGCTTCCGGCGCCTGCTGCGCGCGGATCCGGGCCACGAGGCCCTTCACGTCCTGAACGCGCGAGCGGTCGGCCACCAGCACCGCGTCGGCCGTTTCCACCACCACGGCGTTGGTCATGCCGACACATGCGACGAGCCGCCCCTCGGAATGAACGAAGCTCGACGTCGCACCCTCGAACACGACCTTGCCGCGTCCGACGTTGCCGTCCTCGTCCTTGTCGAGTGCTTCCCATACCGCATCCCACGAGCCGAGATCCGACCAGCCCGCATCGAGCGGCACGACCACGCCCCTCACACCGCTCGCTGCTGACGCAAGGCGCTCCATCACCGCATAGTCGATCGAATCGGCCGGCGACTGAAGAAACGCGTCCTCGTGCGGGCGAAAGAACGGACCGTCGTGCTTGCCGTGCATGTGCGCGGCGAGACACGCGGCATGCATGTCCGGCTGCAGCACGCGCAACGTGTCGAGCCAGACGCTCGCGCGTACGACGAAAATTCCGCTGTTCCACCAGTACGCGCCCGACTCGACATATTGGGCAGCGAGCTCCGCGGCCGGCTTCTCGACGAATCGCTCGATCCCGTGCGCGCCAGCGCCAAGGGCTTCACCGATCTTGATGTAACCGAAACCCGAATCGGGCCGGGTGGGTGGCACACCCAACGTCGCGATCGAGCCTCGCCCCGCATGTTGGACCGCCAACGCGATCGCACGATGAAACGCGGACGCATCGGCAATCGCATGGTCGGCCGGCATCGCGACGACGATCGCGTCCTGGCCGTCCGCGCAAGCGACGGACGCAGCCAGCGTCAGGGCAGGCGCAGTATCGCGACGCGCGGGCTCGACGACGATGCTGGCCGCAAGCCCGCTTGCGCGAAGCTGCTCCGCGGTGACGAAGCGATGCTCGTCTCCGCAAACGACGATCGGCGGCGATACCTCGCTGTCGTCAGCCTCGAATCCCGCCATACGCTGGACGGTTTCCTGAAGAAGGGAATCCGCACCGAGTACCCCGATCAGCTGCTTCGGGTATTGCTCGCGCGACATCGGCCACAAGCGTGATCCCGATCCGCCTGCGAGAACGACCGGCGCTACGCGAACCTTCACGTCCACTGCGTCGCCGAGGCCGGACGCGATCGGCCCGGCCGTGCCATATTCAGTCTCGATTGACGCCGACATAATTTGGACTCCTATTCTCTCGGGCAATGATCCGATCCGAAAAAACGAAAGGGTGAACCTGTCCCTTCGCTGACGCTCATCCAGCCGTTTCTACACGACTCGCTCCACCGCGCTCGAGCGCGCTCTGGACCGGTATTCCGACGGTGTCACGTCGAGGTGTCGCCGAAAAATCTTGGCCAGACGATCACCGTTCCCCCACCCGCATTGCCGCGCGATCGTACCGATCGGAAAATCCGTTTCCATCAATAGCGTCACCGTCCGATCGAGGCGAACCTGCAGCAAGAACTCGGACGGCGTCATGCCGATTTCCTGCTTGAAATGCCGCAGAAAATTTCGCTCGCTCATTGCCGCGACACGTACTGCATCGCTCACGGATATCGCTCGACCATAGTTATTACGCAGCCAGATTGCAGTCGCTCGGACCCGGTCGACAGGTGTGCCGTTGCGCACATCACCATCCTGCTCGGCCGGATCGGCGGCATCGTCCAGATCGAGCCGTGCGGCAATTCCACGCGCCGCATCGCCGCCCAGGTCGCGCTCGACGATCGCCAACGCCGCTCGCGCTGCTCCCAAGCCACCGCCCCCAACGCGCACCCTGCTCGTCACATCGATCGCATGCGGCCCCGCTCGCGCCGCATCGATCAACATTCGGCCTTCGCCGATTGCCTCGACCGCGGCCGCTTTCGGCAGCACGATTCGCAACCAGTCAATCACCCGAGCATCGCGCGCAGCGCGCAGCGCCCCTTGCCCGCCCGCAACGAACAGCGCATCGAATGCATGCGCCGAGCCGGCATCGCATGCAAATGTCCGCACACTGATGGCCGAAGACCAGACGATGTTTCCGCCTTTCGACGAATAAAAGCGAATGTCGTACAGCGGATGTCCGGTCGATCGCTGCGCATGGATTTCGTTGGCGACCGCGAACACCTCGAACAAGGCGCCAGCTGCGGACAACGAGAATCCGTCGAACACGAGAACGCCAATATCCCGATTTTTGCGTGACCGCCTCACATCAACTTCTGCCGCCGCATCTCCCGAATGATCGACACTCGTTTGCGTCATAGCGTGCTCTCGGACATCCAGTCCATTCAACTTCTGTCGTTCCGGAGCGACGTTTTTGCTCCATTGCGATGCATCATACAGATGGCGCCGAGTGGCGTTTATACGCTGGCCGATTCAAACAAACAGTCGTCGGATTAGTCTGCGGGATTTCCCTGATCGGCCAAATGTTGGCGGTTTCTGACTATGCCGTCACCGCAAAACAGAATGACGATGAGCCTTCGAAAGCCGCAGCACATACATGTCAAGTGCATGCAATCCGACGGCGGCGATTCGGCGATCGCGGCGTCGTGACATGCATGGCCGGCGGTCTTTCGCTCGGCAAGATGCACGGTGCATTCACGCAATGAACACGATGTGTCGCGATGTGACGGGACACGATTCCGCACCCACGGGTGTCGTCGTGAAGAAGGCGATCTGCAATGGCCACAGTCACGAGCACGACGACGCGACGCGATCGGCATCGTGACGATCAGCCTTCATCGATACGTCATCTTCGGCCATGAGGTCCGCCTGTGACCGAATAGCCCGGATCCGCCATCCCGGTGGCCGGCGAAACGCACGAACCACCCCATGCGGCACACTGTTCGTTCTGCTTCTCGTGATGACGAACACGCGCGGAAAACGGCTACGACATCGCCGCGCTGGCAACGAACGACGCGATAGAAACGGGGAGTGCGAACATGGCCGACAGCGCCATCCTCCTCAAGATGCGAGCACGCGCCACTTCACGCGAGCCACGGGCGCGGTGAGGCTGGATTTCGAGCAGCAGCAGCGCCCGGCCGTGTCGTGCGCCGGCCCAAATTCCCGACGCGACACTGAATGCGAGGTAGACGAGGATCCACACCAGACAGATCCGCGAGAAAACGAGAAGGGCGACGCTCATGCCAGCCATGCTCCGCTATCGTCAAGGGTTCGCGCAAAGACCGTGCGCAAGTCGATGACGCTAGCGTACATTGCAATGCAGCATACCGGACATGACAATCGTTCCGCTGATTCCGCCAATCGGTGGGTGCAGGTTTCCGTGCCGCAGGCTCAATCGCGCCGAAAGCCCGGAGCGAAGGCTCGTCGCGACGTCGAGAGAAATTCGCGTGATGTGCGAGTCATGAAGCGCGGCGGGTGACGGCGCCGCCGAAGTCAGCGCCGCTCTCCGTCACGACGATGACGACTTGTCGATATCGTTCGCATTGCCATCCATTTGCGATACCAACCGATACCAATCTTCTTGCGGCACGATTCGAGCAACGGTGGCAGGCATTCCACGCACGTGCTGCTCGACCCGAGATGAATAAAAAGGCCCGCGCGCCAGGCAGCGCACGGGCAAAGTTCCGAGGAGAGTTCCGGGGTGAACGCGCCTCCTCGAAAGGCCAGACCAAAGACTAACGTCGATTCCATCGATTCGAAACGAGATGGCGGCTGCGGCCATGATCATGGCCGAATGAAAATGTATCGATGCGTGCGCGCGCTTCCTCGCAGGGATCGCGCCGTCACTGCCGGCCCGCGTCAGGCAATTGGCGGATTGCTTCGGTGTTTTGGCCGACACGCGCAATCGAGGCCGGCCATGATGCGATGCATGCAGACGGACATTCACCGATCTCGCCGACGAAGCCGACACGTCACTGCGGTATCCGTGTTGCATACGGATGCGAGAAGCTGTGCCGGCGCAACTTAACGGATTTCCGGGAGCCCATTCGCCATGCTCGAGCTGGACACTTTCTTGCGCGTCATAGACGCAACCCCGCTTGTTGCGATCGACCTGATCGTCGCGAATGGCGATGGTGCGTATTTGCTCGGCCACCGTGTCAATCGTCCCGCGCAAGGTTACTGGTTCGTGCCGGGAGGCCGGATTCGCAAGAACGAACGTCTTGACGATGCGTTCGATCGTATCGTTCGAGACGAACTCGGAAGCAGCGGCCTGGAGCGGAGCGATGCCGAACTTGTCGGCATCTACGACCATCTCTACGACGACAACTTTGGCGGCGCGCCGGGCATCTCGACGCATTATGTCGTGATGGGATACAAGCTCAGGCACAAATTCGACCTGGTGTCGCTGCCGAATGCACAGCACACCGCATACCGTTGGGCAACTGCCGACGAGATCGTCTCCGATCAAACGGTGCATCCGAACACGCAAAACTATTTCAACGGAACACGCTGAAATCCGCATGCCGACCAGTGGATCGATGCGATCGAACCGCAAGTGCCATGCGAATGCCGGCGCGCTGGAACGTTCAGCTGCGGGAAGTACCGTTGCGCCATTGAACACCGTCCACCGGCGCGAACATCTTGTCACGCGCAGCCCCGCGATACTCGGTCGGCGACATCGACAGGTGCTGGCGGAACAGCTTCGCGAGCCGGTCTCCGCTACCGAGGCCGACACGTCGTGCGACCTTGTCGGCCGGCAAATCGGTCTCGACAAGCATGGAGCACGCCTTTTCGAGCCTCACCCGCAGCACGAACTCGGTTGGCGTCACCCCGATTTCGCTCTTGAAGCGCCGCAGAAAATTCCGCTCGCTCATCGCCGCAGCCTGGGCCGCATTGGCGATCGAGATGCGATTTGCGCTGTTCACGCGGAGGTGATGCGCGGCCGCACGGATCAGTTCGCTGGCTCGCGCTTCCTGCGCGCCGAACAGGACGCTCGCAAATTTCCTGTTCGCCCCGGGCATCATGCAGGAGACGATCTCTTGCGCGGCCTCGTAGCCGGCGTCGCGTACGACAATCGACAGCGCGGCCGCGAACATGCTCTCGTGGTCATCGTCGGACGGCCCCGATTCCCCGGCATTGCAAGCGGCCAGCGTCGCCTGCATCGCGCGCGGGATGCCGTCAGGAAATTTCTGGTTCAAGCGAATTGCTGTCAGCATCCCGGCGCCGCCGCTATCGCCCTTGACCACGCGCGCTCGCTGATGGGCATGCTGCAGCCAACCGATGAACTGATCGTCGAGGCCGCTCGCTCGCCCTTGACCACCCAGTACGAACATCGCCTGCACACTGCTTGCATCGAGTAGGCGAGGCGCATCCGTCCAGATCTGTACGCCGGATGACGAACGCACAGCGCCACCACGGCTGGAGTAAAGCCTCAGTTCATAACGGTCGGCAAATGTGGAATTGGCACGCTCGAGTTGATTGGCGAGTTCGAATACTGCAGCCAGCTTGCCCATTTGCATAATCGAAAATCCGTCGAGCAACAGGATGATTATGCTGTCGCGTCGACGATCGATACTTCTCGTTCGATCACCGCCCACTCTTAACCCCGTTGTCGTTACATTTGGCACTGTCAGCATCATCTCGGCCCTTAACAATTTTTTGCATTTTCTGCAGCGCATCATATGCGGCTAAATCGGCGGCCGTTCGATCAGTGTCCGATCTCGCCTCATTCTTGACGGAATCAGTCAAGGCATCGATCAGTCACTAATTATTTGAAGAGAATCAAGGAAACGGGGTGGGCAATCGACGAAAAGTCGTTCCAAATTGATCCAGATCAGTGCAAAATATTTTGTAACAAGATGCGTCCGGACGGGTCACAATATGTCCTTATGCCGATGACGCAAGCACTGTGCTCCGGTCCATGCAAGCCACGCGAATCGACGACATACAATAATGGCAAGGCTCGCAGTGGCGGTGCCCTTCGTTATCACGGGCCGGGAAAATAGCAGCGACACAGCCTGCTATGCAATGGATTCCGCTGCCAAGCCAATTGTTTAAGTGCGACCGAAAGAGTCCATTAGTGAACATTTTAACGTTTGCGGGCCTTTTCCAATACTCGACACCGGAATCGAGAAAACGCATTCACAGTCAGCTTTCCTCCGATCAATGCTGGGCCGCTTTGTTGGTTGGTAATAATTTGAAATATCAGGCACGCAGAGCCGCCGGCTGCAGTTGCGCCAGTCTCGTCGAGGCTATCTCTTTTCGGCATACCCGAATAGAACAGAACTGTCGTCGCACGGAGAGCGCCATCGAACCCGCGAGGCCAATCCGACGCCGAAGCGCAGCGTGATAGAACTGTCCGGGTGCGGTGCGGGCCGAGGTTGAACGGCCGCACGCGGTGTCCGCGCGGTGCCGGTCACTACCACCGCGCGCGGACGATCGACGCCTCACTACCGGAAGACAGGCCCGGAGATGCCCGTCGACACCTCGACTGAAGAAAAAGATTCGACGCACCGAACTCGACGTGCACACGAGCCAGCCATATCAATATGGACTCCGTACAAACTGAGCACTTACCGCAACCGAACACATTCATGTTCGCGCGTGGCGACAGGCATGGTGGGTCATGCCGATCAACAATCAACTGGACCGGCTGTGTTCCGGCTCTTCCTTTGTCGATGGAACATTACCTCTGTATATCGACTCATCGTCTTTTCACGCTAGATGTCGACAATCAAATCCTTTCATGCTCGTTACGCATACCATACATGCCTGATCGACATGAAAAGATACATTCATCATGCGCCAACGTCTAAATGGGGCTACAGTCCGTCACCGCAACATGCCACGTATTTCTAACAACCGAATATCACGCATGTCCTGCGCGTGTTCTTTCGACACATCACGGTTACGACTTCAACATGAAGCAGATCTGCGAATCGGAAATCTCACTCTCACCGCTACGCCAGGGAACTTCGCCCCGGACCGATCTTAACAAATCATTGATGAGGTACGACGCCATGCGCTGGACTTTCAACAGTCCGATTCAACCGGTTCATTGACGGATCATTCCTATTCTGATCGATTGCCTTTTTATTTATCCACCAAATGAACGATTCACGTCCGGCCTTAGCGATTCCATTACATTCACGAACATCACCAATCGGCCGAATCCATGAGAGACCAAAAAAATCGATGGCCGTTTCTTTTTCGAGACACTTCGCGATTTCAAGTTCTGCAGAAAAATATCTCGATGTAGGCTGCGCTGATTCATTTCAACACAAGCACGCTAACGAGAAGGAGAGAACATGAAACCCGCATTTATCGCGATCCTGGCAGTCGCGCCGGTCGCAATGGCCGGCGCCGCTCACGCACAATCGAGCGTGACACTGTACGGCACGATCGATACGTCGCTTACGTACGTCAATCACGCCGATGGCGGCAAGAACCTCTGGGCGCTCGGCAACAGCAGCGCGGGCAACTTGTCCGGAAGCCGCTGGGGGCTCAAAGGCACCGAAGATCTCGGTGGCGGCCTGGCAGCGATTTTCCAGTTGGAAAACGGCTTCAATCCGAGCACTGGTGGACTCGGCCAGGGTGGCCGGATATTCGGTCGCCAGGCCTTTGTCGGCCTCGCCAGCAATCGATATGGATCGCTGACACTCGGCCGCCAATACGATCCGCTGATCGATCTCGTGCAGCCGATTACCGCGGACAACTACTTCGGCAGCGCGTTCGCCACCGCCGGCGATGTCGACAACTACGACAACAGCTTTCGCGTCGACAATGCGGTCAAATACACGTCGCCCGTCATTGCCGGACTCCAGTTCGAGGCGATGTATTCGCTTGGCGGTGTCGCGGGCAGCACCGGCTCGAAGCAGTCGTATTCGGCAGGCGTGGCGTACAGCAATGGTCCGCTGAGTCTCGCCGGCGGCTACTTCTACGCAGCGAATGCGAATCCCGTCGCGGGCGATCGCTCGACGTGGTCGAGCACGTCGGACGGCACGTTCGATGGCGCAATCAATACGGGTTACCAGACGGCACACTCGATCGGCATCGCTCGCGTGGCAGGCCAGTACGTGGTCGGTCCATTCACTGTCGGCGCCGGCTACAGCAACGCGCAATATCGACGCGACGGCGCGTCGGTATTCACGAAGGACGAACACTACAACACCGCGCAAGGCTTCGTGAACTATCAGGCATCGGCGGCGTTACTGGTCGGGGTCGGCTACAGCTTCACGAAGTCGGGCGGCAACACCGCGGCGAACTACCATCAGGCTTCCGTCGGCGCGGACTACAACCTGTCGAAGCGCACCGACGTATACATGACGGCCGCCTACCAGCACGCGAGCGGAACGACCGCTGACGGAGCGGGCGGTGCGATGCCGGCACAGGCCTCGATCGGTTCGTACGGCTACAACGGCACGAAGTCCCAGACGCTCGTCAATCTGGGCCTGCGTCACCGGTTCTGATAGCGGGTTCGACTCGCCCGCCAGGCGGGCGACCGCGTCGGACGCTCGTGGCGATCGCTCGCTGCGGCCAGGTGGTCAGCACCAGCATGCAGCGAGCGCCGATGCCCGAACGACATCGGCGCCCGCCATGGGTTGCCTCGTGTCCGTGCATGCGAGCGCACGCGCTCGTCCGGCAGAAGCAACGCGGCCCGCAGCGTTACCGCACGCGCCCGGCCATGTTCGAACGGTCACGCGCGTGACGCTCGGCCGCGACTGCTTACTTCCGCAGCGAGATCTCCACGCGACGATTGCGCGCGCCCTTCGGCGGTAACGTTCGATGCGGCCGGGTTTGCTTCCCCGTGGCCGCTCGTGGCAAACGCATCGGCCCTCAGCCCGTGCTCGCGCAGATAGCTGGCGACGGCATCCGCCCGGCGCTTCGACAGCGCCTGATTGTGCGCATCCGAGCCGGTCGCGTCGGTATAACCGTCCACTTCCACACGCGAAAAATGCCTGTCGGCCTGCAGGTTCAGCAACGTGTCGAGCACAGCGTGGGCGGCTTCCCCCTTCCCCACGTCTCGCTCGCGCAATAGAGCCGGCCGAACAGGCGCCCCGTTGCAGGCTGGTTCGCTGCGGTTATTGGGCGCGCACTGCAAACCATTCGAATCACCCCGTCGCCGGCTGACGACCGGTGCAGCCGCCCTGCCCTGTAGCGCTCGAAAAAGTTCACTTGTAGATATCGCAACTTATTAGTAGCATTGTCTACATGAGTACTTCATCGATCTGGTCACTCCTTGTACTGACCCTTCCAACAGAAAACGCGACGGCCCGCATGCGGTTCTGGCGCGCGCTCAAATCGAAGGGCTGCGCGGTGCTGCGCGACGGCATCTACCTGCTGCCGTACACCGCAGAGCATGAAGCGACGCTGCGCGAACTCGCGGACGCCATCGCCGACAGCGGGGGCACGGCCTACCTGCTGCGCGCGCCCAGTCTCGACGCGTCGCAGGAACAGGAATTCCGCGCGCTGTTCGACCGCGACGACGACTACACAACCTTCACGCGCACGCTCGTCGACGCGCGCAAGACACTTGCCGGGCAGTCCCCCACGGAACTCACCCGCCTGCTGCGTCGCCTGCGCAAGGATTTCGACGCCATCCGGGCGATCGACTATTTCCCGGGCGATTCGGCCACCCGTGCCGAAGTCGCGCTGCAGGATTTCGTCGCGCTGGTCGACACCGTGCTGTCGCCGGGCGAGCCGCACGCCGCCGACCGCGCCATTCGCCCGCTGGCGATTGGCGAGTACCAGGGTCGCACGTGGGCGACGCGGCAGCGGATGTGGGTCGATCGCGTGGCCAGTGCGTGGCTGATCCGCCGCTTCATCGACGCGCAAGCCAGCTTCATCTGGATTGCGTCGCCGACGGATTGCCCGGCCGACGCGCTCGGCTTCGATTTCGACGGTGCGACGTTCACGCACGTCGGCGAGCGCGTGACCTTCGAGGTATTGCTGGCCAGCTTCGGGCTCGACAACGACCCTGCGCTGATGCGGCTCGGCGAGATCGTGCACGCGCTCGACGTAGGCGGCCCCGCCGCGCCTGAAGCGGTGGGCTTCGAGGCCGTGATGGCCGGCACGCGCCAGCGCACGGAAAACGACGATCAGTTGCTCGAGCAGATGGGCGCCGTACTCGATGCCCTGTACGCGCACTTCTCATCGAACGGCAAAAACCAAACTGCGGCCAGATCATGACCACTACCGTCGCCACCACAGAACCGACCTACTCGCTGGGCGAGCTGGTCGCCTACATGCTGCGTCTCGGCACCTTGGGTTTCGGCGGGCCGGTCGCGCTCGCGGGCTATATGCGTCGCGACCTGGTGGAGCGTCGCGGCTGGATCACCGAGGCCGACTACAAGGAAGGCCTCACGCTGGCCCAGCTCGCCCCGGGGCCGATGGCGGCCCAGTTGGCGATCTATCTCGGCTTCGTCCACTACCGCCTCCTCGGCGCGACACTGGTCGGTTTCGCGTTCGTGGTGCCGTCGTTCCTGATGGTGGTCGCGCTCGGGTTCGCGTACGCGCATTTCGGCGGGCTGCCGTGGATGCAGGCCGTCTTCTACGGCGTCGGCGCCGCGGTGGTCGGCATCATCGCGATGAGCGCCTACAAGCTCACGACCAAGACCGTCGGCAACGACAAGCTCCTTTGGGCGATCTTCCTGACCCTGGCCGCGGTGACCTTCATCACGGAATCGGAAATCGCGTGGCTGTTCGTCGCGGCCGGCCTGATCGGCTGGCTGTGGCGCGCGCCACCCAAGTGGCTGCACAAGGGCGGCCTGAATGCCGTTGCCGCCGCCAATCTTCCCGCAGCCAGCGGATGGCTGAGCGGCATCGATTTACCGCAGCTCGTTCAGATCGGTGCGTTCTTCATGAAGGCAGGGGCGTTCGTGTTCGGCTCCGGGCTTGCGATCGTGCCGTTCCTCTATGGCGGCGTCGTCACCGAACATCACTGGCTGAACGACAAACAGTTCGTGGATGCCGTCGCGGTCGCGATGATCACGCCCGGCCCGGTCGTGATCACCGTCGGTTTCATCGGGTATCTGGTCGCGGGATTCCCGGGCGCACTCGTCGCTTCGCTCGGCACGTTCCTGCCTTGCTACCTGTTCACGGTCATCCCCGCGCCTTACGTGAAAAAATACGGGCACCGACCGGGCGTCAAGGCGTTCGTGAACGGCATCACCGCCGCAGCCGTCGGCGCGATCACGGGCTCCGTCCTCGTGATCGCGAAGCGATCGATCGTCGACGTCCCGACCGCCCTGCTCGCCGTCGCCACCGTGCTGCTGCTGTGGCGTTTCAAGAAGCTCCAGGAACCGGTGATCGTGACGGCAGCCGCCGTGATCGGGCTCGTGGCGTTCCCGCTGCTCCATCATTGACTTGCGTCGCCGGCAGGCGAACGTGATGGGTCCGATTGCCGAAACGCTGCGGCGGATGCCCGCTGGCGAACCCCGACCGAGAGACCACTCCCCCTTCGCTACGCCTTTTTCGTATAACTGTTGCACCAGCCTTTCGCATTGACCTGCTTGCCGCCGAAAACCGCGCACGGACCCGTCGCGGCGCCGGCCTTGCCCTGGAAGAACTGGCAATTCGCACAGGCGTCGCCCGCGTGGAATTTCGGGTACTTCGCATGGTCCACCCGGCCGGCATCCGCCTTGTAGCCGAGCGCCAGGGCATTGGCATCGGTTTCCTGCACGACACCGGCCGCGGTATCGGCGGCCGTCGCGCGGCGTCCAACCGCGAGCGCGGAAGCAAGCACGGTGGTGACTTCAATAAAACGTCGACGTGAATATTTCATGGAGTCCTCACTTCAGCTTTGCATGAACGGATGTCCGGGAAGCGCCGCTCCCCGATGACGGGACGCCACCCGCTCCGAAACGGCACCGGCCAATCGCGCACGTATCGCGCCCATCACACCGACGCATGATCGACGCCGGAATCAGCGAAAGAACAACTCCCGCATCCCGAACGTGTGATGCGCTTCGGCCGCCATCAGCACCATGAGCACCAGCAGGCTCAGCGGCGGGATCAGGATCGCGTACACGAGCGCCAGCCGCTCCCACATCATGTGCATGAAGATCGACACGATCAGCCCGGCCTTCGCGATCATCAGCACGACGATCAGCGCCCAGCGGATCAGGCCCTGCACGTTGAAGTAGTCGACCAGGTACGACAACGTGCTCAGCACGAACAGCAGGCCCCAGATCTTCAGGTAGAGGCCGATCGGATGCTGCTGGCCGTGCGCGGCGTCGGGTCGATCGGCGGGATCGATGTGCTCCATGGCTGCCTCACCACAAATAGAACAGCGCGAAGATGAACACCCACACCAGGTCGACGAAGTGCCAGTACAGCCCGGCGATCTCGACGATCTGGAAGTTGCCGTGTTCGGTAAACCCCGGCTGCAGGATCTTGCGCGCGATCAGCAGCAGGTAGATCACGCCGCAGGTCACGTGAAAGCCGTGGAACCCGGTGATCGTGAAGAAGCACGCGCCGAACTGCGCGGCGCCCAGCGGGTTGCCCCACGGGCGGATGCCTTCACGGAAGATCAGGTTGCTCCATTCGAACGCCTGCAGCGACACGAAGGTCGCGCCCAGCAGCGCGGTGGTCAGCAACAGCGCGGCGGCGGGCCGTGCGTTGCGCCGGTAGCCGAAGTTGACGGCCATCGCCATCGTGCCGCTGCTGCTGATCAGCGTGAACGTCATGATCGCAATCAGCAGCAACGGCACTTCCACGCCGCCCACGCTGAGCCCGAACACTTTCGCGGTATCGGGCCACGGCGCGGTGGTCGACATGCGCACCGTCATGTAGCCGATCAGGAAGCTGCTGAAGACGAAGGTGTCCGACAGCAGGAAGATCCACATCATCGCCTTGCCCCACGGCACCCTGAAGGCTTCGCGGTCGGACGACCAGTCGGTGACGATGCCGCGCCAGCCGTCGGGCCGCGCATCGGCGTGCGGGCCCGCGGGCGATTCGGCTGCGGATTCGGTGTGGACGGTAGGCGCGGTCATGGCGCGGCTCCATACAACGGCCCGCAGATGGCGGCGACGATCCCCGGGGTCAACCACCACATCGCCGCCAGCAGCACGAGCCAGACCGCGAGCAGGAAATGCCAGTAGAGCGCGCACAGCGCGATGGCCCGTTGGGCCCGGAACGGATCCGCGCGCCGGAGCTGCTCGATCGTCACGCCCCACGCCGCCAGCCCGCCCAGCACATGCAATCCGTGCAGGCCGGTCAGCAGGTAGAGGAAACTGTCGGACGGATTGACGGTGACGGTCTGCCCGGCTGCCGACAGCACGTGCCACGCAATCAGTTGCCCGATCACGAACACGGCCGCCAGTATGCCGCCGGATACCAGCCACACCGCGCGGTACGGGCCTATCCGCCGGGCTCGCTGTAGCGCAATGCCGGCCAGCGCCAGCGCGCCGGTGTTCCACCACAACAGCGCCGGATGCGGGATCGGTTGCCAGTCGGGTTCGCGCATGCGCATCGCATAGGCGAGCAGCAGCAGCGAAAACAACGTCGTCGCAACCGCCATGAACACGACCAGGCCGGTGCGACCCGTATTCGGCAAGCCGGGTGGCGCATCGGGAACGAAGGGGCGCGGCAGCGTAGTCATTCGTGTGCCTCGCCCGGGTGCAGCGTCGGATGAGCCGCTTTGGCTTCAGGCGCCGTCGCCGGCGGCTGATTCTGCGGCACGAAGTCTTCTTCTTGCCGCGGTGGACTGTATTCGTATGCCCAGCGGTAGACGACGGGAAGCGTCGGCCCCCAGTTGCCGTGCACGGGCGGCGTCTGCGGCGTCTGCCATTCGAGCGTGGTGGCCCGCCACGGGTTGCCGTCCGCACGCCGGCCGTGCCCGAGGCTCCATGCGAGGTTGAACAGGAACAGCAACTGCGCCGCCGCGACGATCAGCGCGACGATCGTGATGAACGTGTTGAGCGTCTGCGCCGAATGCGGAATGAAGCTGTAGCCCTGATACGCGTAATACCGCCGCGGCATGCCCAGGATGCCGAGATAGTGCATCGGGAAATAGATCGCATAGGTGCCGACGAAGGTGATCCAGAAGTGCGCGCGACCGAGCGTGTCGTCGAGCATGCGGCCCGTCACCTTCGGGTACCAGTGATACAGGCCGCCGAACACCACGAGGATCGGCGACACGGCCATCACCATATGGAAGTGCGCGACCACGAAATACGTGTTCGACAGCGGGATGTCCACGCTCACGTTGCCGAGGTAGAGCCCGGTCAGCCCGCCCAGCACGAAGGTGCTGACGAAGCCGATCGCGAACAGCATCGGCACGGTCAGGTGGATGTCGCCGCGCCACAGCGTCAGCACCCAGTTGTAGACCTTGAGGGCGGTCGGGACGGCGATGATGAGCGTCGTGGTGGCGAAGAAGAAGCCGAAGTACGGATTCATGCCGGCGATGAACATGTGGTGCGCCCAGACCACGAAACTCAGCGCGCCGATGATGACGATGGCCCACACCATCATCCGGTAACCGAAGATGCTCTTGCGCGCATGCGTGCTGATGAGATCCGACGCGATGCCGAAGGCCGGCAGCGCGACGATGTAGACCTCTGGATGCCCGAAGAACCAGAACAGGTGCTGGAACAGCAACGGGCTGCCGCCGGCGTGCTTGAGCGTCTGCCCCATCGACACCACGGCCGGGATGAAGAAACTGGTGCCGAGCGTCCGGTCGAACAGCATCATCACCGCCGACACGAACAGCGCCGGAAACGCCAGCAGCGCCATGATGGTCGCGATGAAGATGCCCCACACCGTGAGCGGCATGCGCATCAGCGTCATGCCGCGCGTGCGCGCCTGCAGCGTGGTGGTCACGTAGTTCAGGCCGCCCATCGTGGCCGCGACGATGAAGATCGCCAGCGACACGAGCATCAGCACGATGCCCCATTCCACGCCCGGCGTGCCCGGCAGGATCGCCTGCGGCGGATACAGCGTCCAGCCCGCGCCGGTCGGCCCGCCCGGCACGAAGAAGCTCGCCACCAGCACCAGCACGGCCAGCAGGTAGACCCAGTAGCTCAGCATGTTGAGAAACGGAAACACCATGTCGCGCGCGCCGAGCATCAGCGGGATCAGGTAGTTGCCGAAGCCGCCGAGGAACAGCGCCGTCAGCAGGTAGATCACCATGATCATCCCGTGCATCGTGACGAACTGGTAGTAGTGGTTCGCGTCGATGAACGCAAACTTGCCCGGAAAGCCGAGCTGCAGCCGCATCAGGTCCGACAATACGAGGCCGACCAGGCCGATCGCGATGGCCGTCAGCGCGTACTGCACGGCGATGACCTTGTGGTCCTGGCTCCACACGTAGCGGGTCCAGAAGCTGTGCGGGACGTGGTCGGTGTGCGCGTAGGTCATGGCGTCTGCTCCGTCTGCTTCGTCCGTGCGGCTAGGGCTGGGCCGCGGTGCCGGCGGACGTCCCGCCTTGCGCCTTGATGTAGGCCACCAGTGCGGTCAGTTCCTGCTCGCTCAGGTCGAAGTGCGGCATGATCGGCGAGAAGCCCTTCACGACGCGGGCCGTCGGATTGCGAATGAACGCGCGCAGATAGGCCTCGTCGACCTTCGCGGTGCTGCCGTCGGCCATCGTTTCCGTCTTGCCGTACAGGCCCTTCCAGGTCGGGCCTACGAGCGGGCTGCCGTCCACGGTATGACAGGCGACGCAGCCCTTGGCCGCCGCGAGCGTCTTGCCCAGGTTGGCCAGCGCCTGCGCGCTGCCGCCTGCCGCGGCCGGTGCGGCCTGCACGTGGGCCATCTGCTGCTGCGCGAACGTGGTCTGCTGCGCGAGCCAGCGCGAGAACGCGGCTTCGTCTTCCACCACCACCACGCCGCGCATGCCGGAATGCCCGATTCCGCAGAGCTGCGCGCACAGGATGTCGTAGCGCCCTGCCTTGGTCGGCGTGAACCAGAAAGTGGTGACCATGCCCGGCACCATGTTCATCCGCGCGCGGAACGGCGGAACGTAGAAGTCGTGCAGCACGTCGCGCGACCGTGTCAGGACCTGGACCGGCCGGTTGAGCGGCAGGTGCACCTCGGGACTTTCGATCAGGTAGTTGTCACGGCCGTTGGGGTCGGCAGGGTTCAGGCCGAACGGGTTGTCGTTGCCGATGTAGCGCACGTCGGTCGTGCCCAGCTTGCCGCCGGGCCCGGCGAAGCGGAAGCGCCATTGCCATTGCTGGCCGAGCACTTCCATCTGCAGCACGTTGCGCGGCGGCCGGATGTAGTCCGCGTAGACGAACAGCCCCGGCGCCAGCAATGCCGCCACGCCGACGATGGTCAGGCCGATCAGCCACCATTCCAGTTTCCGGTTGTGCGGTTCGTAGGCCGCACGATGCCCGCTGCGGTGGCGATAGCGCACGAGGGCGACCACGATGAACAGGTTGATGGCGATGAAGAATGCGCCGGTGATGACGAGCGTGATCGTCAGCATGTCGTCCATGCGCACCCAGTTCGACGCGATCGGCGTGATCCACCACGGACTGGCAAAGTGAAACCCCACCGCCAACAGGATGATCAGGACCAGGGCAATCGCAAGGGCCATAGGCCGCCTCGCTGCATGTCACACGCCGGAGCCGCCGACACCAGGTTCCGCGTCTCCCGCGGGCGACGCGTGTTCACGGTCGGCGCGGCGGGAAACGCGACGGGTCAGTCGTCCATGTTCTGCTTGCGCAATCGCTCCAGCCTGCCGTAGGTGATGGCCGCAACCACGCCGAACAACAGGTTGGCCAGCAACGGCCCGGAACCGCGCTCGGAGACGAACCACGGAAACACGGCCGTCATCACGTAGAAGTTCCACCCGTACGCGACGATCCCGAACGCCAGCCCGATGGCGGCTTCCATGCCCACGCTCGAATCGAAGCGGAAAGGCGCCATGATCGCGGCAAGCATCATCCCCATGATCGCGCCGAGCACGTAGTGCAGCAGCAGCGCCATCGCCACGATTTCAAGGTTGAATTGCGTCATCTGGCCGAGCGCGCTGCGGCCCATCACCATCGCCGCGATCTTGTGGGTCGGTTGCCACGGGCTCGAGCCGAGCACCAGGGTCGACCAGACGAACTCCAGCGCGATCACCAGCGCGCCGCCCGCGAGGCCAGCCACGGCAGCGGCGACCCAGTCGGGCGACCGACGCTCCCAATGGTGCGATTGAATGTGCAGTTCCATACGGCCTCCTTGCCGACGGTTCGACGTTGGCACTTCGATTCCCAAGGCATCCCGCGCGTCCGGCCTGCGTCGCTTGCGCGATTCGGCATGGCCGACAGGATTGCCTGCGCAACGTGCGCACGCCCCGCTCCCCGCGCGGCTCGCGGCCGCGGCCGTGCGCTCGACGAAACGCGTCGATCGACGCGGTTGTCGGGCCAGCCGATTTGCTGTCGTGTGTCAGGGGAAGATCGGTGACGTAGGCTCGGCGCCCTCCAGGTCCGCCTTCGGAAAATGCTGGGCGACCATCTCTTCGATTTCCTGTTCTCGCAATGCCGGCACGTCGGCCATGATCAGGATCTGGCCTGCCTGGATAGCCTCGCGAAATCGCTGGAGTCGCGCGTTCGGCTCGGCGATGCCGATCATCGCGGCGGTCCACGCCCCGAAACCCGCGCCGGCCAACGTCAAGCCGACGACGGCGCCGCCCGCGATCACGAGCTCCGCCGGAGGAAAGACGAGCGCGACGAGGCCGATCAGCGCGCCGGCCGCCCCGCCGAGCGCGACACCGCGCTCGAGCGCATGCACGACGTCGCTGCTTTGCAGCAACGATGCTTCGGGTAACTGATCGAGTGTGACGCTGTGGTCGGCGAGAACGTGAATATGGCGCCAGGTGATGCGTGCGCGCAATAGATCGTCGACGATGGCCTTCGCCATCTGGGTATCGGGTACGAGGAAATAAAGGCGTCTCATGTTGGCACCCCTTTTCTTGCCATCAACGCGTCCAAGGGACTGCTTTATATTCTATGTCAGCATCGGCAACGTGCCAGGTGCATGCGGGCCACGGACGGGGTCGCATGCGAGCATTCGGCACGCGTGGCAGGGGTGGTTGAAGCTCGGTGGGGATCGCGGTCGATCGATGCGGGGGAACGGGACGTTCGCCCCCGAATGGCGCTATCCGCACTATCCGCGATTTCGCAACGGCGCCAGCAAGTCCCGCAGACCGTTGTGGTCGATCTCGTGCATCAGCGCGAGCTGCCGCCCGATTTCGCCGCGCGGAAACCCTTCGCGCGCCAGCCAGTTGAGGTAAGGCCCGGGCAGGTCGGCAAGCAACCGGCCCTTGTATTTCCCGAAGGGCATGACGACGGTGACGAGTTGTTCGAGGTCTGGATTTTGCATGCGGGTATTGTGCACGGCTTTTCGGTCCCGTCGCAGACCTCGCGAGAAGGGTTCAGCGAACCACCTGCGCCCCTTTTCTCGCCTGCTAGACTGGAATTCCCCCCTGCACACGATGGAGGGAATCATGATGTCCGTCTACGTCGTGAAGACCGGCGAGCAGTTCCTCTGCACCGCCGAGGATGGCGATATCGGCATGGCACCGGCCGTTGAGGATGCCACGTCGTTTGGTTCGTATGAAGAAGCTGAGAAGGCGGCGCACGTGCATGCCGACCCCGGATACGAAATCGTGGCCGTCTGCGTGATCAGGCACTGACAGGGCGCCCGGCGACGGGCGCCCTGCGCGCGTTCCCCCGGATGCGGCGCCGCAAGGAATCGGAGCGTCGTTGCGCCGCTTTTATCGTCTGGGCCCTTTCATGCCCTCCGACTCCATGGCCGCGTGCCACTCCTCATTCGCCTCGATCGGGTCCATCGCTTCGTCGACGGAGGCCGTCGCGCGCTCGGCGGCCGCTCTCGTCTCGTCTGCCGGAGAGGCGAAATCATCGTCGCCATCGCGATCGCCATCGCCGTCGCCCGGGGGATGCAGCATGTCCTTGAGCATCGCGCTCAGTTCCGACGTGTCCCATGGCAGCCCACGCCGAGTCCGATCCTTGATGTAGTGCCTCACTTCCGCGTCCTGCTCCACGGTCAGCGGCAGCCCTCGGAAGGTGCTTTTGGGGCCAGCGTCGATCATCGCATTCTCCTGTTTCTAGGGCATTTTCAGTGTACTCGCCCTTGGGAACGCGGGCGCCATAATTGCTGCGCGCTTGCGGCAGATCAGGCGGGCGGGCTCGACAGGCGAGCCGGTTCTTCGGAGGCGATGCACACCGTGAGCATCGATGATTTGAACGCCGGCATGGGCGGTGTTCGCGCTCGCGTCACCTGCCCACTGCGAAGCCGCTGGACTGGCGTGTTTTCCCCGATAACGATCAGTCTTCCTGCGCCAGCCGAAACAGGACGTCAGCGAGGGCACGAATCTTGGACTGTGCGGCTCGTTGGGATGGGTAGACGACGAAGTACGACAAGCCGTTTTGCGCCACGTCGGCAAAAGGCGTCGTCAGTGTCCCCGCCTGCAGGCGGTCCGTCGCCATCCGGGGATCGCCGATTGCCACTCCATGCCCTTCCGCCGCAGCGGAGAGCGTCAGTTCGAGGGTATCGAAAACGAGCCCACGGCTCGCGTCGATCTGCCGTGCTCCCACGCTTTCCAGCCAGCATCGCCATTCCTCGTGGCCGTGTCCGGGATGGAGCAATGTGACATGAGCAAGGTCGGCTGGCGAGCCGAGCGATGCGGCCATTTCGCTGGTACACATCGGCGTGAGTCGCTCCGCAAACAACGGCACCGCGTCCATACCCGGCCACTGCCCGGTTCCACGCACAACGATGGCGTCGACGTCGGGTGTCGTGAAATCCGGCGTGTCGTCCGCCGAGGTGGAGATGCGAAATTCTGTTCCGGGCAACGCGTGATTGATGTCCGTCAGCCGTGGAAGCAACCAGCGAAGCGCAAACGTGGATGGCAACCGCAGCGTGACGACAGGCGCTGCCTTGGCGTGAATGTCTGCGTGCTGAACGAGTTGCGTGAGAACGCTGACGGCCACGGTCAACAGTTCGCTTCCTTCCGCCGTCAGCGTCAACCCTGACGCATGGCGCACGAAAAGTGCACACCGGTAGTGCGATTCCAGTTGCTGGACCTGACGGCTCACCGCACCCTGCGTTCGACACAGGTGGTCGGCGGCCCTGCTGATGCTCCCGAGTTGCGCCGCGGCGACGAACGACTGGAACGCTGTCAGCGGCGGCAGCGGCCGTGTCAGGTCGCCCAATGGGTATGCATGGGTTGCATACCCGGGTTGCGGATTTTTCGATTGTTCGGTCATCGGGGCATCGCTATCTTGCCTGTACCGGATGCGCGCCCGTCCGAATGCGCGGCGTTGTCAACGAATGATCGGAGAAAAAAGATGGTCTCATCGTCGGAAGCACTATACACCCGGCAGGTTCGCAACTATCTCGCGGAGCTGGAGCGCGGCGATGTCGCGGCGATCTGTGCGTTGTTCACGCCGGACGCCCAGGTCTTCTCGCCGTTTCTCGGCTGGATGAACGCCGCGCCCTTCTTTGCGAAGGTCAATGCCGCGTCCGGGGCAAGCAAGATAACGCCCATCGACATCTGCGTCAGCACGACGGGGGCTCGACGGGCGACGGGTTACTTCGTCTATGACTGGGGGCTGAAAGATGGATCCGCGGTGCGTTTCGAGTGCGTCGATGTTTTCGAATTCGACGACGACGGGCGCATCGAGCGGATGATCATCGTCTACGACACCCATCCGATTCGCAGTACGGTGGGCGACAAATACGCGTGATCGACGCGCGGCACTTCCTGCGCGGCCGCGACAAGCCGCTCACCCGGAGGCTCCAATCCTTCTTCCCGTCAGAAACGTAGGGAATGCGAATCGACAACCGGCAAGCTATGCGTTCGCATCGGGGTGCTGGCTGTCGAAACTCCGCCTCGCTTGCCGGAAGCGATCCGCATTCTCGACGATCCAGGTCCACAGCGGGACCATGCGGACGAGCAGGTCCATGCCCGTGTCGGATAACTCGTATTCGACTCTAGGGGGCACTTCTTCGAAATCGTGACGGAGCACCAGGCCGTCACGTTCGAGTTGTCGTAACGTGCGCGTCAACATCCGCTGAGTCACCCCGTGCATGCGCCTGCCGATTTCGGCGTGGCGCAGCCTGCCGTACACGCCGAGCGTGTGGACGACACCGAGCGACCAACGGCTTCCGGCGTGTGCGAGCACCTCCCGCCGCAGCCCGTCATCGTCGTCTCGCAGGCCGTCGCACACGGCCTGCGAATATTGGAGAAGTTCGTCTCGATCCAACTATCTGGCTCCCAGTATCACGCGTGTACCTTCTTTCATCCACGTCCATGCGCCGCTAGACTGCGTGCAACGCATTCCTCAACAGGCTGAACGATGAACCAGACAGATCCTAACGCAACGTCTCAAAACATTCTCGTGCTCGGTGCAGGCGAACTCGGCCTCCCGGTGCTACGCCATCTGGCGCGTCGAGCGAAGGACATTGCAGGCGCGAAGATCAGCGTGCTGCTGCGCGCGAGCGCCGTCGAGTCCAGCGCACCGGCCAAGCGGCACGATATCGCGGAGATTCGGGATCTCGGGATCGAGATCGTCGTAGGCGATTTCGTGAAGCACTCGATCGATGAGCTCGCCGCCCTGTTCGCGCGATATGACACGGTGATCGGTTGCGCGGGCATTACAGCCGGAATCGACACGCCGATGAAGCTGGCGCGGGCTGCGTTGCAGGCGCGCATCCCGCGGTACTTCCCGTGGCAGTTCGGGGTCGATTTCGACGTGATCGGCCGCGGCAGTCCGCAGGACATCTTCGACGCGCAGCTGGACGTGCGCGAGTTGCTGCGCAGTCAGCACAAGACCGAGTGGGTCATCATCTCGACCGGCATGTTCATGAGCTACCTGTTCGAGCCGGAATTCGGTGTCGTCGACCTGCAGAACGATGCCGTCCACGCGCTGGGCAGCCTCGACACCGCCGTGACGCTGACGACGCCCGACGATATCGGTGCGCTGACTGCCGCGATCGTGTTCGCGCAGCCTCGTATCCGGAACGAGATCGTGTATCTGGCCGGCGATACCGTGACTTACGCGGAGGTTGCCGACAAGCTGCAAGCGGGCCTCGGCCGACCGTTCAGCCGTTCGGTGTGGAGCGAGCAGTATTTGCTGGATGAGCTGGCGCGCGACCCGAACAACATGATGCGCAAGTATCGTGCGGCTTTTGCTCAGGGGCGAGGCGTCGCATGGGACAAGCGTGGGACGTTCAACCAACGCCACGCCATTCCGGTCACCGACGTGGCATCGTGGATCAATGCAAACCTTGTTTCGGGCCACGGCGAGGCATCGTAAGTCCGGCCATCGAGGCAAACAGGATCGAGGCTCGTCCCTCCGAGCGCAAAACCCGACCCCGGCCGATGGTCGCTGCGCATCGCCTGACTCGACCGCCTGCGCCCCCGGACGGCACCGCTGACGCAAGCGAGCCGTCCATTCTCGACGGCCACGCCTGCGGCAAGCCGGTGGCGACGTCCTACTTCTGCAACGAGATTTCCACCCGGCGATTGCGCGCCCGCCCTTCGGCGGTCTCGTTCGATGCGGCCGGGTTGGTCTCTCCGTGCCCCGTCGCCGCGAACGAATCCGCCTTCAGCCCGTGCTCGCGCAGATACCCGGCGACGGCATCGGCGCGACGCTTCGACAGTGCCTGGTTGTGTGCATCCGAGCCGGTCGCGTCGGTATAACCGTCCACTTCCACACGCGAAAAATGCCTGTCCCCCTGCTGGTTCAGCAACGTGTCGAGCGCGGCGGTGGCGGCGGACGTCAGCACCGCGGAGTCGGTCGCGAAGTACGCATCGCCGGTCAGGCTCACCTTCTCGACCGCGGCGGGCGCGGGCGCAGCCGCCGCGGCGACCGGCGCGGGTGCCGCACCGCACTGGAACACGATCGAGTGCGGATCGGCGCCGTCGCGGTACGGCGTCGTGGAATCGACCCTGCGCACGGCCTCGTTGCCGCACATACGCGTCGCGACCTTCATGCAGGTATTGGCGCTCGACAGGATGCCGTGGCAGTCGACGCGGAACGTCCGGATGCCGTCGCGCGGCTGAAGTTCGTATGCGTTGTACGTCGGCCCCGATGCGCTCGAACAGGCCGCGAGGGAAACGACGGACGCCAGCAGTGCAAGATGAATGTTTTTCACTTGATTACTCCGAAAATGCCAGGGGCGCAGCGCGGGCGGCGCAATGGCGCAGCCGCATCCGCGTGCGTTTGCGTTCAGCGCGGTCCGCTCCGGCAATGCGTGCCGGAACGAACCGCAGCGCGCGATTACTTCCACTGATACAGCATGCCCGCGCCGACGACGCGCTGGCTGCCGGCGAAGCCGCCGTTCAGCGTCGCCTTCAGGTTTTCCGTGACACGCGCCTGCACGCCGACCGCCATGGCCTTCTGCCCCTGGAACGTCGCCGTGCCGACCCCCATCGCGAAGTTCGAGTCGCGGTCCATGTGCGGGATCGACGCCATCGCGGCGGTGGCCGCGATCCCCTCGCGTGCCATCGAATCGGTCTGCTGGATCTGCTGCTGCATCTGCGTGAGCTGGTTGTTGACCGTGTTCAGCGACTGCGTGAACTGGTTCGACACCGCGTTCAGCTGGTTCACGTTCACCGCATCCGTGCCCTGCGTACCGGCCGCGACGTTGACCACCTGGCGCGCCGAATCCGCCGAACCGACCGCGACGACGTTCGAGCGCCCGCCGTCGTTGCTGCCCGTGCCGATCGCGGTCGAATTGTTGCCCGACGCCGTCGAGCCCACGCCGAAGGCAGTGGAACCGTTGCCCGATGCGAGCGAGTTGTTGCCGACCGCCGTGCTGTTCGAGCCCGATGCCACCGCCCCCGAACCACCCGCCGACGAATTCGCGCCGGTCGAGCCCGGCGGCACGTTCGTGCCGCTCGGGTTCGTCGTGTACTGGCCGCCGAGGTTGGTCGTGCGCTGGTCGATCAGCGTCGTCAGCTGGTTCGCGACCGAGTCGAGCTGCGACACGTTCACCGCGTCCGTGCCGTTCTTGCCGGCCGCGAGGCCCGTGATCTGCCGGTTGCCGATGTTCACTTCGCCGGCCGACGATTGCGGACTGCTCAGGCCGTACGCAACGTAGTTCGTCAGCGCGCCGACCGTCGTGAGCGAACCGGCGCCCAATGCCACGCTGTTCGCGAACGTCGCGGACGCCCCGGCGCCCAGCGCGAGCGCATCGGTTGCGTTGCCGAGCGCGCCGGAACCCAGCGCGACGCTGCCCACGCTGACCGCCTTCGCATTGGCGCCTTGCGCGACCGACTGCGCGCCCAGTGCCGTCGCGCCGCTGCCGAGCGCGATCGCGTCGGCCTGCGCGGAACTCGCCGCCTGCCCGATCGCAACGCCGCCAGGGGCGGTCTGGTCGACGATCGCGCCGTTGCCGATGCCCACGCCATTGTCGCCGTTGACGACCGACGTCGGTCCCACCGCGACCGATTCCGCGCCGACGGCGAGCGAATCGGCCGCCGTCGAATTCGCGTGGAAATACTTCTGGCCCGTGACCGCGAACGATTGCAACGCGCCGGCCAGCTGCCGCACGGTCACCGCATCCTGCTGCCCGGTGCCGTCCGCGACGTTGGTGATCTGGCGATACGTCTTGCCGGTTGCGTCGCCGACCGAAACCGCGCCGAGCAGCGTCTGGTCCGTCGTGTTGAACGGGATCGATGCGGTGCCGTTGCGGAGGATGCCCGACGCCGGCGTCGTCGCGCGGTCGGAGACCGACCCCGCACCGAGCGCGATGCTGCCGTCCACCTTCGAGATCGCATTCGGGCCGATCGCGACGCTGTCGAGCCCGACGGCCTGGCTGTCCGGCGCGGTCGAGTTCGCGTGGAAATACTTGATGCCGTGCGCGTTGATGTTGTCGATCGCCGAGCCGACGTTGTTGTTGATCGTCGTCGAGCCGTCGCTGTTGTACGTCACGTACGACGGGGCCGAAATCGTGCCGGTCGTCGGATCGTAGGTGGCCCCGCCGCCGATCGCGCCCGCCGTGCTGTTGCCGAGGTTGGTGTTGTTGTTGGCGATCGAGCTGAGGCCGGTGGACAGCGAGCTGATGCCCGTCGACGTCGCGGTGGACAGCGAAGTCAGGTTGCTGTTGGTGCTCGACAGCCCGGTGGACAGCGAACCGACGGTCGTCGAGGTCGACGTCGACAGCGACGCGATCGAGCTCGTCGTCGAACTGAGCCCGGTCGACAGCGAACCGATGCTCGTCGAGGTCGCGGTCGACAGCGACGTGACGGTGCTGTTCGTCGTGCTCAGGCCGGTGGACAGCGAGCCGACCACCGTCGAGGTGGACGTCGACAGCGACGTGATCGAACTGTTCGTCGAACTCAAACCGGTGGACAGCGAGCTGATGCCCGTCGACGTCGAAGTCGATAGCGACGTCACCGTGCTGTTCGTCGAACTCAGGCCGGTGGACAGCGAGCTGATGCCCGTCGACGTCGAAGTCGACAACGACGTCACCGTGCTGTTCGTCGAACTCAGGCCGGTGGACAGCGAGCTGATGCCCGTCGACGTCGAAGTCGACAACGACGTCACCGTGCTATTGGTCGAGCTCAATCCCGTCGACAACGAGCTGATCCCTGTCGAAGCCGACGTGGAAAGCGACGTGATCGAGCTGTTGGCCGACGACAACCCGGTCGACAGCGACGACACCCCCGTCGACAAAGAACTGACACTCGACGCCGTGGAAGTCGACAGCGAATTCACCGCCTGATTCGTCGCATCGAGCTGCGACCCGTTGATCGCATCCGTGCTCGCCGAACTGATGCGCCCGGCCGCGACGTTGGTGATCTGTCGCTCGGTACCCGCTGCGCCGACGCTGACGACGCTGGTCGGATTCGTGCCGTTGAACGTGTACGTCACGCCGCCGATCGTCGCGCTGGCGGTCGGGTTCGGCGCGGCCGTCGTCGAGCCCGAGCCGAGCGCGACGTCGCCTGCATTGTTTGCCACGGCCGACGCGCCGAACGCCAGCGCACCGGCCGCCGCGGCCGTCGACGTGTTGCCGAGCGCGACCGAACCGGTGCCCTGCGCGATGTTCGAATTGCCGATGGCGACCGCGCCGTTGCCGTTCGCCGTGTTGTTCGCCCCGGCCGTGACCGCACCGGTGCCGATCGCGGTGCTCGGGTCGCCGATCGCCACCGCACCGTTGCCGCTGACCGTCTGCCCCAGGCCCAGCGCGACGGCGCCACTGCCGCCCAGCACCTTCGAGTTGTTGCCGCCGGCAATCGAGCCCGCTCCCGCCGCTGCCGCGACCGAGTTGCTGTCGCCGATCGCCACTGTGGAACCCGCCGCCGCGACGCTGTTGATGCCGATGGCCGTCGCATTTGTGGCCGACGCCGTCGCACCGGGCCCCAATGCGCTCGCCGACACGCCGGTCGCACGGGCAAGATTACCGACCGCGGTCGCGAACTGCTGCGTCGCGGTCGACTGCACACCCATCGCGATCGAGCTGACCCCCGACGCGTTCGCGTTCAGGCCGACGGCCATCGCGCTATCGGCGCCGGCCGTCGTGGCCGAACCCAGCGCGATCGAACTGGTGCCCAGAGACTGCGTGCCCGAGCCCGGTACACCGGCTGTCCCGCCCCAGCCGATCGCAATCGACGACGTGCCCTTCGCACCGCTGTTCACCCCCATCGCCACGCCCGAATTGCCGGAAGCCAGCGCGCCGCTGCCCACGGCAACGGCGGCTGCGCCCGAGCTAGTCGATTGATTGCCGAGGGCCACCGAGCCCGTAAGGTCCGCATGCGACGCATAGCCGAGCGCGACGCTTTGCGCGCCGGCGGCACTCGCCCCAAGGCCGAGCGCGGCCGCGTACTGGCCGGAAGCCAGCGCATTGTTGCCGAGCCCGATGGCGGACACTCCGGTCGCGGCCGCGCCGCTGCCCATCGCCACCGCGCCGCTTTGCGTCGCACTCGACAGGTTGCCGATGGCAACCGAGTAGTCGCCCGAACCGATCGCCTGCACGCCCATCGACGTGCTGTTGACGCCCGTTGCCTGCGCGTTGATGCCGACGGCCGTCGAAGCGTCGCCCATCGCATGCGCACCCGGGCCGAGGGCAGTGGCCGATACGCCCTGCGCTGTCGACAGATTGCCCAACGCGGTGGAATTCGTCTGCGCGGCGCTCGACCCGACGCCGATCGAGATCGACGAGACACCGCCGGTAGCCGAGCCACCATCCGGCTGGTACTGCGCATGCGCACCGGCATGGAACAGCGCGAGATACGCGGACGCCATCAGCAGGGTGAGCCGCCTGAGCGACGGAGCCGCTCCTTCGGCGGCACGCTCCGCCGTGCCACGCGACGACGCAACGCGCTTTCCGCGTGCCCGATCAAGCTCCGAAGCCGCAACCCAGGCTCCCAGTGCTTCGTTCCAGATCGACTTGAACGTCTTGTTCATCTTGTCTTCCCTCGGTTCTCATGTGCTGGATGACGCAACGGCGAACACGGCGACCGGCGAGAACACCCTCTGTACGTTCCCGTCCGCCTCGCGACGCCCCGCAACTCACTTTGGATCACTAACTAAACAGCCGGGTAATGCTGCACGACACGCGCGATGGACATCGCGATCACGCGATCGCGCGCCGGCCGTGCCGGTCGACACGATGCGAGGCGACGATCGCCGCTTATCGAATCACGGAAGCCGACGCGGCAAGCCCGACAGGCCGGCGCTGGGCGTGCAGTTCATTCGCGCACGCGCGCGCCGTCGCGCCGAACCCGCGACGACCTCGAATCTCATGGGAAAGCGTCATTCAGACGCCGGATAGGCGAAAAGCCGGCCCGCACCCGGGGGCGGCCCGCCGTGTTTCATTCAGGAGGAGGAGGATGGCGCCGTGCGATCCCCGGGACTGAAGCATGCGCGGCCGGTTCGTGCGAACCGGTGCGTTGGCCTGTCATGCCTGTTGTGCTCATCGTTTTCGTACCCGCCTGATTCGAGAGCGCGCCGCGCGCGACCGTCCCCCGATGGATCGAACCCTCGGACGGCCCACGCGCAGCCACTCACCCTTTTCCGTCCGGCATTCAAACGCTTTTCCGGAATTCCGGAAAGCATCGACGACTTGCCTGACGACCCCTGCACCGAATTAATCGATCGAATTTCCTTGAAAATTTCGTCTCGATAGGTGCCCCACACCCCAACTGCATTCCAGAACTCACCGATTTCTCTTATATCGCTACGTATTCGGTGAACAATGAAATTTGCATCACCCTCGTGCCAGTTATTTGTTCGCCGCTGCCATCCCATATCCTGGAATGGAACATCGGTCAATGTCTCATTGGTATCGCATGCATCGGAATAAAATTTCGGCATGTGATCCGCGCGATCCCGACCGTTTCAAAGAACCGATTCCAGCCGCGCCGGGGCTAGTTTGCTGGCATCCGCCAGAACGAACCTTTTCCTGAGCGGAAAAATCCTTTTCCGGAGCGGACAGCATTTACATTCATACATTCCAACAAAAAATGCGATTTCGCGACTAACATGATTCCGACCGGACATCGAGAAAAAATTAATCAGGAGACCAACGATTTCTTCATTCTCTTTACATAGAAGGTGTCGGCTAATGAACGTACGTCGAACTGATTCCCCATCCCTGGCAATTCAAATTATTCCAAATTAATCCGGCAATAAAGACCGATTATTAAATTCCGGTTCGGCATGTTTTTCCACTTCCGTTTCTTCCGGCCGGACGCCGTGGCGGCAAACACGCAACACGGCACCGCACAAGCCCCCACGTGCCGCACGGAATCCTCACAATGTGACCTGTCGTCGGCATATAATTTTTCGCAACAATCGCGCAGACCGCGATGCACATCATCTGACCGGCCACCCTTCCAACGCTTCCGCAACCATGTCATCCCGCTCGTCCAGTCCGGCGTCGCCTCGTCCCACGCCGGATCTTGCTGACGCACATATTCTTGTCGTCGACGATCGCCCGAACGACTTGCGGCTTCTCACGGAAATCCTGCGTGCCGCACGGTGCCGGATCAGTGTCGCGTTCGACGGGCTGCAGGCGTATCACCGTGCCCAGGCGATCGCGCCCGACCTGATCCTGATGGATGTCCGCATGCCGCGCATGGACGGCTTCGCCGCGTGCCGGCTGCTGGCGTCGACGCCTTCGACGCAATCGATCCCGGTCATCATCCTGACGGCCGCGGGCGATCTCGAGGATCGCATCGCGGGGCTCGAAACCGGCGCGATCGACTACATCATCAAGCCGTTCGAGCCGACCGAAGTGCTGGCCCGGATCCGCAATCACCTGAAACGCGCGCGGCGCAGCCAGCCGTTCGCGCATCTGCCCGAGCTGCCCGACAACCCGGATGCGGCCCTCGTGCGCGCGGCGTCCGAGGTCCTGCTGCGCGACCTGCGCCATCCGCCGGCGCTCGAGGCGCTCGCCAGACAGGTCGGTACGCACGAGAAGCGCCTGTCCCGCGTATTCCGCGATCATCTCGGCCAGACCGTGTTCGAATATCTGCGCGACACGCGCCTGCGCGCCGCGATGCACTTCCTCGCGGAGACGTCGATGGGGATCGGCGACATCGCCGAGGAAATCGGCTTTTCCACGCCCGGCAACTTCGCCACCGCCTTCCGCGAACGCTTCGGCATCACGCCGTCCGACTGGCGGCGCCAGCGCCATGCGGTCAATGCCCCGCCCGCCACGCCCGGGGCGCACCATCACGATGATTAGGCGCCACGCGGCATGGGCATCCGGATGTCGCGCGGTGCTGCTGTTTCTGCTCGCGATGGCCGTCATGTGCGCGACGGCGCGCGCCGCGTCGGCGCCGAACCCCGCGCAACTGGACGCCGTGTCGGTATTCGAGGACGCGAGCACGACGATGTCCGCCGATCAGGTGGCCGCGCGGCTCGCCGATCCGGCGCATGGCACGCCGGTGGCCGGCACGTCGTCGTTCAACGTCGAGTTCTCGCGATCGGCGTGGTGGATCCGCGCGACGCTGACCAACCGCGACAACGCCGCGCGGCCGCTGGTGCTGGTGATTCGCGACGCCCGCGTCGACCGGGCGGACTTCTATATAGCCCGCAACGGCCGGTGGGCACTCGACAGCCGCTTCCCGGCCGCCGGCCCCGGCGGTGATGCTGCCGCGCCATCGTCGCGCTACCCGGCACTCGACGTCACGCTGAGCGCCGGCGAAAGCGTCCCCATGCTCATCCGCGTCACGTCGCGCAAGGAAATGCGGCTCGCGCCGGCTGCGTTCACGCGTGCGGCGTGGGATGCGCTGGAACGACGCGCGACGATGTGGGACTTCGGCTTCTTCGGTGGGCTGCTCGCGCTGATGTGGTGCGCGCTGCTGATCGGGTTCTTTTCGCGCAGCAGCGTGTTTCACGTGCTGGCCGCGGTCGCACTGGGCACGACGCTGTTCGAAGCGGCTTACCGCGGCTATCTGGCGATGGCGTTGCCGCCTGCGCTGCGTGAATGGTCGGCGCGCGGCGAAGTGATCTTCGCGTACCTGGCGGTTTCCTGCTTCTTCCTCTTCATCCTCATGGTCGCCCGGCGCGAGCAGGCGAAGCTGCCGATGCGCGCGATCTACATGGCATTCATTGCGCTCGAAGGTGTCGGCATGATCGGCGCCGCCTGCGGCGACCTGCTGACGTTCACGTGGTTCTGCCTGCGGCTGAACGCGTTGACCGCGATCGTCAACATCAGCCTCGCGCTGCTGCTCGCGATCCGCCGGACGCCGACCGGCCGCGTGATGCTGATCGCCATCGCGATCGCCACCTTCAACATGCTGATCCGCGTGCTCGACGGCATGAACGCGCTGCCGGCGGCGCTCGCCTGGCTGAAATCCGACATCTTCCCGAACCCCGTCATCCCGATCGTCGGGCTCGCCACGCACCTGCTGGTGCTGGCCGCGTGGATCCATCACGTCGGCCGCCAGCGCACCGAGGCCAGGAAGCGGCTCGAGCACTGGCAACTCACCGAACAGGATCGCCTGCGCGACGAAGTCGCACGACGCACGCTCGCGCTCAACGACGCGCTGCAACAGGTGACGACCCACATGCAGCAGAAGATCGAGACGCTCGGCTACGTCAGCCACGACCTGCGCGCGCCGCTGTCCACGATCAACGGCTACGCGAAGCTGCTGTTGCAAGGCGCGACGCGCGGGCAGGCGCGGCTGATCCGGTCGATCGACCGCAGCATCCGCTACCAGCTCACGCTGATCGACGAACTGCTCGCGTTCACGAAGGCCGAGCTGCAGCCGCTCGGCGTGACGCCGGACGCCACCGACCTGCCCGGCCTGCTCGACGACATCGGCCACTATGCGGTCGCGCTGTGCGCGCAACAGGACAACCGTTTCGTCTACCGGCCGGCCACGCCGCTGCCGCGCACGGTGTCGGTCGACGGCATGCGGCTGCAGCAGGTGCTGCTCAACCTGCTGTCCAACGCATCGAAGTTCACGCGCGACGGCACGGTCACGCTGTCGATTCATGCCGCGCGCGAAGGCGACACCTGGCGCCTGCTGTTCGAAGTAGCCGATACGGGCATCGGGATCGACATCAGCGGAAACCGCGACATCTTCCGCGCGTACCAGCAGGTGCAGGCCGTGAACGGCGGCACCGGGCTCGGCCTGTTCATCGCGCAGCGCATCGTCGGCGCGATGGGGGGCGAGCTGGCCGTCGCCAGCCAGCCGGGCGTCGGCACGGCATTCTCGTTCGCGATCGTCGCGCCGGCCGTCGGGCAGGCGCTCGTGCCGGTGTCGGAGCTCGTCCGGCGGTTCCATCCGGACGGCGAGGCCGAGCCGGACGCCCCCGCGCCCACGACGCCGTGCCCGCCCGACGATGCGCTCGACCGGTTGATCCTGCTGGCCGACAACGGGCAGCTGACCGATATCGAGGAATGGCTCGGCCCGTATGCGGACGAGCCGGATTACGCGGCCTTCGTGCGGGACGTGCGCGAACACCTCGATGCGCTCGATCTGGACGCGATCGGGAAACTGGCCGGCTCGCTGAAACATGCGCGCCGCGCCGCGACGACGTTCGACGCCGAAGCCGACGCAGCCGGATCGGCCTGACAGCAAAGGCCACCGCGTCGCACGCGCGCCGATCGGGCACCGGCGGGCCGCCGGATGCGGCAGCCCGCGCATCGGCACCGCCCGCCGTCGCGTCAGGATGCTTCGTGCCGCTGCCGCCCCCGCGGACCGATGCGCGCGCTACAGCCGCCGCATCGTCGAAACCAGCGCGGCATCCTCGTCGGGCGATGCCGGCCGCGCCTGTGCGGGGCCCCGTTTCGACCTCGGCGCCCCAAGCCCCGTGCCGCCCGTGCGCCGCCGCGCCGCGTGCCGTTCGATCACCCGTTGCAGCACGCAGAACACGCACAGCAGCGCGCCGACCACGATCCGCGTCCACCACGAACTCAACGTGCCGTCGAACGTGATCAGCACCTGGATCGTGCCGAGGATGCCGACCCCGAACACCGAGCCGATCACGTAGCCCACGCCGCCGGTGAGCAGCGTGCCGCCGATCACGGTCGCGGCGATCGCGTCGAGCTCCATCCCCTGTGCCTGCAACCCGTAGCCCGACAGCACGTACAGCGTGAAGACCACGCCGCCGAGCGCCGAACAGAAGCCGCTCAGCGCGTACACGCCGACCTTCGTGCGCGCGACCGGCAGCCCCATCAGCAGCGCCGAACGCTCGTTGCCGCCGATCGCGTAGACGTTGCGGCCGAAGCGCGTGAAATGCGCGACGTAGATCGCGCCGGCCAGCGTCGCAAGCGCGATCAACGCGCCCGCGCTCAACGTGCCGCCGCCCACCGGCACGCTGAAGCCCGCGATCGCATGAAACACCGGCTCGTTGATCGTGATCGACTGCGTCGTGATCAGGAAGCACGCGCCGCGTGCGAGAAACATCCCGGCCAGCGTGACGATGAACGGCTGCAGCCGGAAATAATGGATCAACGCACCCATCGCCGCGCCGTACAGCGCGCCGAACGCGAGCGCCAGCGGCACGATCACCCACACGGGCCAGTGCAGCCGCTCGGCGCCGACCGCGCAGAAGATCGTCGTCAGCGCGACGACCGAGCCGACCGACAGGTCGATCCCGCCCGACACGATCACGAACGTCATCCCGATCGCGACGATCAGCAGGAAGGCGTTGTCGACGAGCAGCCCGGTCAGCACCTGCATCGAGAAAAAGCCCGTGTAGGTCACGGACCCGAAGCCGAACAGCGCGGCGAACAGCACGACCGTCACGACGATCGGCAGTGTGCGCGGGTCGGCGAGCCGGCCAAGGAATCGGTTCATCGCGGCGTCGCTCCGGAGGTGGCGCGCGAACGCGCGGATGACAGCAGCCGCGACGCGTGCCGGACGACCAGCGCGCGCGCCGCGTCCGACTGGATCAGCGTCACGACGATCACGACGACTGCCTTGACGACGAGCGTCGCCTCCGGCGGCACGCCGATCGAATAGGTCGTGTAGGTGAGCGTCTGGATGATCAGCGCGCCGAGCACCGAGCCGGCGAGGCTGAAACGGCCGCCGAGCAGCGACGTGCCGCCGAGCGTCACCGCGAGGATCGCGTCGAGTTCGAGCAGCAGCCCTGCGTTGTTGCCGTCGGCGCTGCGCACGTTCGAGCTGGCCAGGATGCCCGCGAGCGCCGACATCACGCCCGAGCACAGGTACACGCCGAACACGATCGCGCCCGAGCGCAATCCCACGAGCCGTGTCGCGACCGGGTTCACGCCGATCGCGCGGATGAACAGCCCGAGCGCGGTGCGGTTCACCAGCAGCGCGGTCGCGGCGATCGTCGCCAGCGCGATCCACACCGCGCACGGCACGGCCGCGAGATAGCCGCCGCCGAGCGCGAGGTAGCCGGGCGCGCCGATCGGGATGATCTGGCCGCCCGTCAGCAGTTGCGCGACGCCGCGGCCGGCCACCATCAGGATCAGCGTCGCGATGATCGGCTGCATCCCGACGAACGCCACCAGCAGCCCGTTCCATGCGCCGGCCAGCAGCCCGACGCCGAGCGCGGCGGCCAGTGCCACGCCGACCCGCGACGGGTCCGCGTCGAGCACGATCGCCGCGGCCGCCCCTGCGATCGCGACGATCGCGCCGACCGAGATGTCGATCCCGCGGGTCGCGATCACGAGCGTCATCCCGAGCGACACGATCACGAGCGGCGCCGCGCGGTTCAGGATGTCGACCGGTGCGCCGAACAGGTGGCCGTCGAGCAGCGTGATCGACAGGAAGCCCGGGCGATGCGCGACGTCGAGCGCGAACAGCAGGACGAGCGTCAACACAGGCCACGCGAGCGAATGACGAAACAGCGTGCGCAGCAGCGTCATGACTGACCTCCCGCGATCAGCCGGTACACCTGCTCCTCGGATGCGTCGGCGCCGGTGAGTTCGGCGACCTTGCGACGGTCGCGCAACACCGCGATCCGGTGGCTCACGCGTACGACTTCGCTGATCTCCGACGAGATGAACAGGATCGCGAGCCCTTGCGCGCACAGCGCGAGCACGCGCTCCATGATGTCGAATTTCGCGGCGACGTCGATGCCGCGCGTCGGCTCGTCGAGGATCAGCAGCTTCGGCTCCGTCGCGAGCCAGCGCGCGAGCAGCACCTTCTGCTGGTTGCCGCCCGACAGCAGCCCGATCGGCTGCTCCGCGTCGCGCGCCTTGATGCCGAGCCGTGCGATGTACGTATCGGCGAGCTCGCGCTGCCGTGCCCGCCCGATCAGCCGCCACCAGCCGCGCCGCGCCTGCAGCGCGAGAATGATGTTCTCGCGGATCGACAGCGCGGCGACGATGCCCTCCTTCTTGCGATCCTCCGGGCAATACGCGATGCCGTTGCGGACCGCGTCGTGCGGCGACGCGAGCCGCGTGCGTGCGCCGTCGATCTCGATCGCGCCGGTGTCCGCACGTTCCGCGGCGAATGCCAGCTGCGCGGTTTCGGTGCGCCCCGAGCCGAGCAGCCCGGCCAGCCCGACGATCTCGCCGGGCCGCACGTCGAGGTCGAGCGGGCTCATCATCCCGCGCCGGCCGACCTGCTGCATCGACAGGAACGGTTCCGCCTCGCCGGCGGTGCGTTCGACCGCCGCCGCACCGGCCTGCAGCGTGTCGGACATCCGTTCGCGGCCGGTCATCTTCGCGACCAGCACGTCGACCGGCAAGTCGCGCGCGAGATACTCGCCTTCGCGCTCGCCGTTGCGCATCACGGTGATCCGGTCGGACACCGCATAGGTCTGCTCGAGAAAGTGCGTGACGAACAGGATCGCGATGCCCGATGCCTTCAGTCGGCGCAGCACGTCGAACAGCCGCGCGACCTCGCCGTCGTCGAGGCTCGACGTCGGCTCGTCGAGAATCAGCACGCGCGCGTCGACCGACACGGCCCGTGCGATCGCCACCATCTGCTGCACGGCGATCGGATACGCGTCGAGCGAGCGCGTGACGTCGAGCGACAGGTCGAGTTCGGCCAGCGCCGCGCGCGAGCGCGCATGGATCGTGTTCCAGTCGATCGCGCCGCGCCGCATCGGCTGCCGGCCCGCGAAGATGTTCTCCGCGACCGACAGGTTCGCGCACAGGTTCACTTCCTGGTAGAGCGTCTGGATGCCGGCGGCCTCGGCCTCACGCGGCGCGGCGAAATTCACCGGCGCGCCGCCGACGCGAATCTCGCCCGCGTCGTGCGCATGCACGCCGGTGAGCACGTTGATCAGCGTCGACTTGCCCGCGCCGTTCTGGCCCATCAGCGCGTGGATCTCGCCCGGAAACAGCCGGAAGTTCACGCGCTGCAGCGCGTTCACGCCCGGAAACGACTTGTCGATGCCGATCATCTCGACCACCGGCGATCTCTCCATGCATCCTCCCTCGAAGCGGTCAGTGCCCGGGCGGCCGCCACGCCGCCGCCCGCGCCGGATCGTCGGTACGTGGCTCAGTATTTGCGGGTCGGCAGCACCTGGGCCGCGACGTTCATCGGGAACACCGTCTCGTTCGTCACGATGCGCTTGGGCAACTGCTTGCCGGCGACGACGTCCTTCACCGCGCTCATCAGTTGCGGGCCGAGCAGCGGGCTGCATTCGACGTCGACGTTGATCTTGCCGGCGACCATCGCCTGGAAGCCGCCCTTCGTCGCGTCGAACGACACGACGCTCACGTCCTTGCCGGGTTTGATGCCGGCCTCTTCCATCGCCTGGATCGCGCCGAGCGCCATGTCATCGTTGTGCGCGTAGACGACGTTGATCTGCTTGCCGTAGGTCTTCGCGAACGCTTCCATCACCTGCTTGCCGCCGGCGAGCGTGAAGTCGCCGCTCTGCGACGCGATCACCTTGAATTTCGGATTGTTCTTGATCACTTCGAGCAGGCCGGCGCGACGATCGTTGGCCGGCGCGGAACCGACCGTGCCCTGCAGCTCGACGATATTGATCGGGCCTGCGTCGTTCTTGTAGCGCTCTTCGAGCCAGTGGCCCGCGCGCCGTCCTTCCTCGAGGAAGTCGGAGCCGATCATCGTCACGTACAGCGACGGGTCCTTCACGTCGACGCCGCGGTCGGTCAGGATCACCGGGATGTGGGCTGCCTTCGCTTCGGTCAGCACGGGCTCCCAGCCCGATTCGACGACCGGCGAGAACGCGATCACGTCGACCTTCTGCGCGATGAACGAGCGAATCGCACGAATCTGGTTCTCCTGCTTCTGCTGCGCGTCGGAGAATTTCAGGTTGATGCCGGCATCCTTCGCCGCGCCCTTCACCGACACGGTGTTCGCGGTGCGCCACGCGCTTTCCGCGCCGACCTGCGAGAACCCGAGCGTGATCGGTTTCTGCTGCGCGTGCGCGCCGCCGGCCAGCACCGCCGCCGCGGCAACGATCGCGCCGGCTGCCAGCTTCCTGATGAATGTCATGGTTCGTCTCCGATGATGTCGTTGTCTGCCGCTGCGCTGTTGTGTTTCTGCTTGGCGCGGGCGCGGATCGGGGCTGTGCGCCGGCCGGGGGCATCGCGCCGGCCCGGTCTGCATGCCCCGCATCAGTCTAGAAACAAGTCCGATAACCTTCTAATGAAATATTGGATTGCGGCGATATCGGATTCGGCATACGTATAAACACCTAAACGGGCGGTCCAACCCGTTCTAGCCGGCCTTGGCCGCGTTTGCGGCGACCTGTGCACGGGCCGCCTCGACCAGCGTGACGAGCGTTTCCATCTTCGTTTCCCCCATCCGCTTCGACGTGAGCCGCGCGTCGACGAGGCTCACGATCGCCAGATCGAGCGACGGCACGACCACCGCGTATTGTCCGAGATAGCCGTCGGCCCAGAAGGCCCGCCGCGACAGCAACGCATCCCGGCCGCGCGCGCCGCTCGCCGAGTCACTCGTCCACCACAGGTAGCCGTAGCCACCGGTACGCGTGTCGGAATACGGCCGCGTCGATTCGGCGACCCAGTCGGCCGGGACGACCTGCCGGTCGCGCCAGCGGCCGTCGTGCAGGTATAGCAACGCGAATCGGGCAAGATCGCGCGCGCTCATCGCGAACGGATAGGCCGGATAGCGCGTCGCGCTGCCGCCCGACACGTAATGCCCGTCCGACGGCGTGTAGTCCTGCATACCGACGGGAATCGCGATTTCGGTGAACAGCGCATCGAAGATGTGCGTGCCGGTGCTGCGCTCGTAGATCGCGCCGACCGTATTGAAATCCCAGTTGTTGTAGTACCAGAACGTGCCCGGCGGGTGACTGCCGCGCGGTGGACGCAACGCCTTCATCGGCACGGTTTCGTACGTCGCCGCGTGATAGACGCCCGAGCGCGCCTGCAGCAGCATCCGCACGGTCGCCTGTTTTTCGGCGGTCGAAAGCGCCGGCGCGGTGTCGTCGATTCCGAGCTGGGCGAGCGTATCGTCCAGGCGCATCTGGCCGCGCGCGACCGCAATGCCGACCAGCGCGCTCAGAAAGCTTTTGCGTGCGGAATGAAGGTTCGACTTGCGCGCGACGTCGCCCCACTGCGCGATCGCCGCTCCGTCGTGAACGATCATGCCGGACGTCGAGCCTTGCGCCTTCGCATACGCGACGGCGCGGTCGATGCCGTCCGGCGAGAAACCGTGCGCGGCGGGGGCCGCCTGCGTCCATTCGGCGCCCGGAAAGACCGGTAACTCGTCCTCTGTCGCGGCCAGCGGTGGCGCCGTAGGTGTCGGCGGCTCTGACTGACATCCGGCAAGCAGCGCGACAACGCCGGCAATGATCGGCACCCACCGGCGCGTTGCTGCGCGGCTTCGTAAAACGCTCGTTCCAGCCGACATCGTCGGTCTCCGCGGTCGCTTCGATGTTCGTTTAACGTGACACGGCGGCGAATCCGTCGCGGCTCAGCCCGGTTTCGCTGGCCGACGTGGCGCGCCCGCACGAAAACGGCTCCCGGCATATTACCGAAGCGGGCTGACAGCACGATCGGCATCGCAGCCGCGGCAGGGCCGGGAACGGCGCACGATTCTTGCTGCGCGGGGCTGGAACGTACGAACGAGAGGAGAACAACATGCGCGCAGGATGTCGACACGGAATGCAGTCGGACGATATGCCGGTCGGCACACCCGGCGATCGACGCGCCGCAGCATGAAGAAGCGCGCCACGTCGCAGCCGAATGCACGCATGCCCGCCGGACCGCTGCGTCATGTCGACGACCGTCGCCCCGGCTATACGCGCCGGCGCATCCGCAACGGCTTCGCGTATTACGGGCCGGACGGTGTGCGAGTGCGCGATGCCGACGAAATTGCCCGTATCAACGCGCTGGCGATTCCACCCGCGTACACCGACGTGTGGATCTGCATGGACCCGCGCGGCCATCTGCAGGCCACGGGCCGCGATGCACGCGGGCGCAAGCAGTATCGCTATCACCCGCTGTGGCGCGAGACGCGAGACGCGAACAAGTACACGCGGATGGCGGCGTTCGCGCGTGCGCTGCCGCGCATCCGCGCGCGCGTCACGCGCGATCTGGCGTTGCCGGGCATGCCGCGCGACAAGGTCGTGGCGACGATCGTCCGGTTGCTCGACACGACACTCGCGCGGATCGGCAACGCGGAATACGCGCGCCAAAACGGCTCGTACGGGCTGACGACGCTGCGTAAGCGACATTTGAAGATCCAGCCCGGCCAGGTGCGGCTGCGCTTCGCCGGCAAGAGCGGGATCGAACACGACGTGACGGTCGACGATGCGCGGGTCGCGCGCATCGTACGGCGCTGCGCGGAGCTGCCCGGGCACGAGCTGTTCCAGTATGTGGACGACGACGGCGCCCGCCATCCGGTCGGATCGTCCGACGTGAACGACTACCTGCGCGAGGCCGGCGGCGCGGATTTCACCGCGAAGGACTACCGGACGTGGGCCGGCAGCGTGCATGCGCTCGGGTTGTTGCGGCGCACCGAGCATCGTGGCGACACGCATGCGCGCAAGCAGATCGTCGAGACCGTGCGCGCGGTGGCCGAGCTATTGCGCAACACGCCGGCCGTGTGCCGGCGCTGCTACATCCATCCGGCCGTGCTCGACGCGTTCGAGGCGGGCACGCTCGCCGCGCTCGCAGTCCGGCGTACGCCGCGCGGCTTGCGCGCGGATGAAGCGGCATTCGTGGCGTTGCTCGGCGCCGCCAGGCGGCGAGCGGGGAGATGAGTGCTTGCGTCGTCCCGACGCCCGTTTCGGTACGACCGGCCCGGAACCCGTGTCGTTTTCAATCGAGTGCCGGGCGCATGACCGATAACTGGTTGCAAGCGCACCCCGCGAAAGCGCGATCTTCGCGGCGTGGATTATCCCGAACTACGGGTGGGGCGCAAAGCTACACTGATCAGTCGGTCACGTTCCCGCCAACAATCTCCGCAGTCAACGAGAAGAGAACGGCTTGTGTGCTATTGCCTTCAACGCAGCATTGACATCATCACGCGTGTCGACGATACGTCCTTCCACCTTGCAATCCGATTGCACCGGCTTCGCGCCGACTGCAAATCCCACACCGCCGAGATCGGTTGCTACCCATTGCGCGTTGCGCCTTTCCAGCGCGAACTTCATGATCTCAGCCTGGTCATCCGTCATCTCCAGGCTACCGTCCTTATCCGCCAATGCAACACATGCGAAGGCGGCATCATGATCCTTGATCAGATCGACCACGAAATAGTGGTAATCCTTCAGGTCCGGTTCGCCGTCGTTCAGCCGGTGAACGGCGGCCAGTATATGGGCGCGATCAGGGTCGCTCTTGTCCAAATCGCGGGCATACGTCACGTTGGGGACGGTCGCGCCGAGAATCAGTGCGCATGCAGCAAGCTTGGATATCTTCATCATCGACAATATTCGAGAATCAACAATTCGTTCAGCGGCGATTCGTCATTGAGAGGCGGCGAGATCCTTCCGAGTATCGGCGACAGGCTCGCATATTTCATCGACTCGGACGCTCGCGACATGTTCCGCCTGCCGATCGAACCGCATCGTACACCGTCGGGCGACGGGCGCATGACCGACAGTCGGCTGCGCCCATTTCTCTAAACCGGGTCTCACACAACCCTGCCCGGCGTCGCCCGCAACGCGCGACACGTCACCGACATCGTGTCGGTGCTCGCGCTACGCGAAACGGCGCGCCAGCCGCTACCCGGCTCCGCGCCGTGCATCGCGAGCCGCGCGGAGGCGCTGAGCCTCGTTCGTGGCCGGGCCGACGAAGCGCGCACACCGGCGTCAGCCTGCCGACAGCCGCTGCGCGTCGAACCAGTCGAGCAGCATGCGCGTGACGAACGCGGGATTTTCCAGATTCGAAATATGGCCGGCGTCCGGCACCAGCGCATGGGCGCACCCGATCACGCTCGCCATCTTCACCGTTTCCGACGGCGGGCGCGCCATGTCGCCCGCGCCGCACATCAGCAGCGTGCGTTCGGCGTCCAGTTCGGCGAGTGCCGGCAGCGTGTCGGGCCGGCCGAAGATCAGCCGGCCGAGCGGAACGATCGATTGCCGCAACCGGTCGGCCGGCAGGTTCGCCAGCGCGTCGCGAAACGCGGACGGCACCGGGCCCGCCAGATTGACATCCGGCCGGAAGAACAACGGCACGATCGCATCGAGCAGCGGCGGCGCGATACGGCCCGCCGTGGCGATGGCGTCAAGCATTCCGAAGTAGCGCAGCCGCGTCGCATCGGGCTCGGCCTCGAGCGACGCATCCATCAGCACCAGCGAACGCACACGCTGCGGTTCGCGCAACGCGAGCCGCGCGCCCCACATGCCGCCGACGCTGAGCCCGACCAGCGCGCACTGCTCGATCGCCAGCGCGTCGAGCAGCGCACTCGCCTGCGCGGCAAGATCGTCGAGCGTCTGCGTGCCTTCGGGCAGCGCGCCCGATGCGCCATGTCCCCACAGGTCCGGCACGATCACACGATACTGGCGCGACAGCGCGTCGATCTGCGGCGCCCACATCGCCGCATCCCACAGATAGCTGTGCCCGAGCAGCACCGGGAACCCGGTACCGTGATCCTGATAATGCAGGGTGCTGCCATGAATGTTCACTGCGGGCATGTCGTCTCCGGTGTCGGCGCGATCGGCAGCGGCCCGGAACCGGGCGCCGCGGTCGGCGGCGTGCTGCAACGAATGCGAAGCGGCGCATCATCGCACAGGTTGCGGGCGCGGCGCATGACGGATCGCACATGCGTTCGCGTCGAACCTGCCGCATGCCCTTCGCCACGCACCCGCGACGGCGTGGCGCGACCGTACTATCCGACGCGATACATCGGCACCACGTTGCTGTCGCCCGATTCCTGGTCCGACGCGAGCGGATGATTCGCCTGTTCGAGCAGCCAGTTGGTCAGCACCGCGATATCAAATTCGTTGCACGCATCCGGGTTCTGAACCAGCACGTAGCTGCCCGATGCGACCGTGCAGTGCGGGAACAGCTCGACGAGCCGGCCCTGCTTCAGCAGCCCGTCGACCAGCGGCCGCCGCCCGATCGCGATGCCATGCCCGTCGACCGCGGCCTGCACCAGCTGGTCGTACTGGCTGAAATGCAACGCGCCGGCGGGCCGAAGGCGCGGCACGCCCAGCTCCTTCAGCAGATGGCTCCATCCGTGCCAAGGCCACTCGCCGCGCGGATCGTCGAGATGCAGCAGCACGTGCTTGTCGAGATCCTCCGGCTTCATCGACGCGGCGTCGCTCGCCGCCGGCATCAGGCTCGGGCTGCAGACCGCCACGACACGCTCGCGAAACAGCACGTCCGTCTCGTCCGTCGACGTATACGGCCCTGCATATCGCACGGCCAGGTGCAAACGTTTGCGTTTAAGATCTTCAATTTCGCTCGTGGCCGATACGCGTACGTCGATGTCGGGGTAGCTGGCGCGGAACGAACCGAGGCGCGGAATCAGCCACAGTGCCGCGAACGACACGGTGGTCGACAACGAGATTGCACGCTGGCCCACACTCGACGACAGCTTGCCGATCACCGATTCCAGGTCGGACAACGCGAACGAGATCGCGTCGTACAGCTCCCGCCCCTTGTCGGTCAGCGTCAAGGAACGAATGTGCCGGTGAAAGAGCTCGATACGGAGTTGCTCCTCGAGTGCCTTGACCTGCCGACTCACGGCAGATTGCGTGACGTTCAGTTCCTGCCCGGCACGCGTAAAGCTCAAATGGCGCGCCGCGCATTCGAAGCCTCTCAGGAAATCCAGCGAAGGCATACTTCTCAATCGCTTTGCCAATCTCACATTAGCCATACCGCCGCCTCAAAGTTGCACCCACCGACAGACAAGTCGCCGTTCGTCTCCCTGATTCGTTTCTCCTTATTGGATTCGGAAACGATTTTATATTGAATCATGGATGCGGATCATTCTTATTTTCAATCGTGACACTCGTATTTATCTATCGATTTTCATCGGCCGGATATTCTTACATAAACCTTATCGAGTAGTGATTTTGTAAATCACCATGAAGTCGAAACGGCGCGAAATATGAGCGGCGAAGCGGCATAAAAACAGGGGATTACAGGCAAAATTCGACGTCATGTCAACCATACCGACGCTGCAGCAGACGCCCATCCGCATGCCTACAATCAAATTTCAATTACCAGACAATTTTATTCATTTACCGGATTGCGAAAAGAAAATGCACTTCAACATACACGCGGAATACCATTTAAATTCGCGTTTTCATGTTTACGAAAACATACTAAACGAATGAAATTGAATGGCGCCATTCAATTTCCGCAATTGATGAACCAATTATGTCCGCCAATGAATATTTCACCGACCGGAAAGGGCAACGCGCGTGCATGACGCGGCCCAATTGTCTGGAATCGGTTCCGCCTTTTACCGGACGGGATGTGCGTCGTTATACGCCGCCCACCACGTCGTCCGTCACATGGGGCATTCGCGTGGTCACTTCGCGGCGATAGCGGTTCAGCGCCTGCGCGGTCGTGAACGGACGCTCGAACAGGATCGACAGGTTGTGCAGGATCCGCTCGACCACCTTCTTTTCCCATTCGCCATCGAAGCGAATCTGCTCGTCGAGCCAGCGCTCGAGCCACTCCGGATCGGGCAGGCGCGATTGCACGGTGTCGCGCGGGAACAGCGCCTGGTTCACGTGCAGGTTGGTCGGGTGCAGCGGCTTCTCGGTGCGGCGCGCCGACGCCATCAGCACGCCGATCTTCGCGAACGCGGCACGTGCGACGTCGCCGCAGTCGTTCAGCGCCTTCTTCATATAGCGCAGGTAGGCGCCGCCGTGGCGCGCTTCATCGCGGGCGATCGTCTCGTAGATCTGCTTGATCACCGGCTCGGTGTGCCAGTCGGCCGCGCATCGGTACCAGTGGTTCAGGCGGATCTCGCCGCAGAAGTGCAGCATCAGCGTCTCGAGCGGCGGCGCCGGGTCGAATTCGAAGCGCACCGCGTGCAGTTCCGCTTCGGTCGGCACCATGTCCGGCCGGAAGCGGCGCAGGTATTCCATCAGCACGAGCGAATGCTTCTGCTCTTCGAAGAACCACACGCTCATGAACGCCGAAAAGTCGCTGTCGTGCCGGTTGTCGCGCAGGAACATTTCCGTCGCGGGCAGCGCCGACCATTCGGTGATCGCGTTCATCCTGATCGTCTCGGCCTGCTCGTCAGTGAGCAGCGAAGCGTCGAACTTGTCCCACGGAATGTCCGTCTCCATGTCCCAGCGCACCGCTTCCAGCGACCTGAAAAGTTCCGGATAGAGCATCGTCGTCACCGTCGTTGAAAGGCATTCGGGCGAGGCACCGGTCGGCACCATCGCGATCATGCCGATTGCGTGGACGCCGGCGCCGCCACGTCGGCGTCGGGCGCACGGTCGTCCGCGTCGTCGTCCACCGTGCGCGGCGACAGCCTGCCGCGCAGCAGCGCGTAATAGAACTGCCGGTAGGTGCGGTGGTAATAGCGGATGCGCGGTCCGATCGCGCCATGCAGGTCGTGCAGCCGCTCGATCGGCAGGTTCGGCATCATGTGGTGCTCCACGTGATAGTTGTTGCCGTTCGTGAACCACGTCATGAACGCATTGCTCTCGATCGTCCGCGTGTTGCGGAACGGGTCGGTGCTCGTCAGGTCGCAGCGGTAATGCTCGGGCATCTCGACCAGCGCATGCACGGGCGCGGCCACGAACACGAGCGGCACGACCCACACCCACACGGCGAACCACGTGTGCAGCGCGATCGACACGCCGGCCAGCAGCGCGATCGCCGCGACCATCAGCAGGTGATCGCGGCGGATCGCACGCGACACGAGCGGGTTGTCGCCGAAGCTTGCACCCGGCACGACGAGCTTCGCGACGTTCTTCGCGAACTGGATATAGTGCGCGGCCATCGACAGCCGCCAGGCCCACAGGCCGAGATTGACGACAGGGCTCGCGCCGTACTGGTCGCCGTAGTCGAAGAACTCCTTGTTCTCGGGCGTGCCGAGCAGCCGGTGGTGGCGCAGGTGGCTGTCCTGGTACGCATGGAACGACACGAGCATCGGCATGCCGAGCAGCACGCCGAACACCATGTTGAGCCGCTTGCTCCTGAATCCCTGGTAATGCAGCGCCTGGTGCTGCAGCTCGACCCCATGCGCGTACATCGCGCCGATCAGCAGGATGCCGACGATCTTCAGGACGACATACGTCGACAGCGCGAACAGCATGCCGTGCGCAATGAGCGCGACGTAGACCGCGAGCTTCAGCGAGAAGACGACGCCGCTCGGGCGGCTCTTCATGTCTGCAACCGGTTTCTGACGGGCGAGAAGCGATGAGGTGACGGACAAAATGCTCTCCTTGGCCGGACCCTGCCCGGCACGATGACGCGGCGACACTGGCGCGCTGCCGGGTTGCAATTCTTCTGTGAGTCGATGCTTCGGACAAACGAATTTTCCGAACGCATTGCATGACGCCCGCGCATGAGCACACCACATCGTGAACTAGACGACCGGTCGAATGCGTACCGACCATTCACCTCGCGCGGGCTCGCACGTATACGCACATGGCAGTGCCGAGTGGATGCGTGCTGCTCATGCATAGCCTGCAAATATTCCGTTTGTCGCGTCATGTCGATCCGGCAAGAATCCCCCTCACTCGACGAACGGCGCCGCCGGCACCGTGGCGCGAGCGGCCGTGTTCCTCAAGGGGAGAATCCTCGTGACGAAGTGCGCATCCACCATTCATCGCCTCATCGAATCGCTCGAGGACGTCGCGGGCGCCATGCATCGCATGACGTTCGTCGACGACGCCGGCAACGAGTCGAGCATCACGTACCGGCGCTTCGCCGAAGAGGTGTTTCGCCAGGCTGGCGCACTGCGCGAACTCGATGTGCGCGAGAACGACCTGGTGATGCTGGCGTTGCCCGCATCGGTCGAGCACGCGGCGGCGATGATGGCCTGCGTGATGACGGGCGCACTGCCCTGCACCGTGCCCGTTCCCGCGCGCCGCGCCACCGCCGGGCGGCAGGTGATCGACGTCGCATGCGAGCTGTACCGGCCGCGCCTCGTCATCGCCGCGGATGCGCAGTCCGCCGCGTGGCGCGACGAAGCGTTTCCCGCGTCATCGACGCGCGTCGTCGATCTCGACACGCTGTCGCTCGTCGCGGATGCCGGTGCGCGCGCGCTGATCAGCGCCAAGCATGGCCGCGATCCGCATCACGTCCAGCTCACGTCCGGCTCGACGTCGCATCCGAAAGCCGCGGTGCTCAGCCACGAGAACGTGATCGCGAACGTGCTCGGCATTGGCGGGTCGGTGCGTTTCGACATCGCGGCCGGCGACGGCACCGCGTCGTGGCTGCCGCTCTATCACGACATGGGGCTGCTCACGCTGCTGTCGAACATGCATTACCGCGCGCCGCTGCTGATGATGCAGCCGAACAGCTTCATTCGTAATCCGCTCGGCTGGTTGAAGCGCATCGCGTCGGCGCGCGCGACGACGACGTCGGTGCCGACCTTCGCGCTGCGCTACTGCGTGCGCCGTTTCAATGCCGCCGCGATGGAAGGTGTCGATCTTTCCGCGTGCCGCAACATCTTCATCGGCGGCGAACGCGTGGACGACGCGACGCTGCGCGACTTCGCCGCGACGTTCGCGCCGTACGGCCTCGCGGCCTCGGCACTGCAGCCGTGCTACGGCATGGCCGAATCGACGCTCGCGGTGTCGATGCATCGTGCGTGGCACGAAGGCGCCGTCGACGGTGCGCCGTACGTGATCGCCGACACGCTCGACCGGCGCGCGCTGATCGAGCGCCGCGACGCGCAACCGGCCGCCGCGAACGACGGTGCCGACACCGACACCGAAACCGTGCTCGCGATGGGCACGCCGATCGAGGGCATGGCGTTCCGGATCCTCGACGACGGCGACCACGCGCTGGCGAACCGCGCGGTCGGCGAAGTCGCGATCCGAGGCACGTCGGTGATGCTCGGCTACCTGAATCCCGACGACGGCTCGATCGCCGCGCCGCTGACGGCCGACGGCTGGTTCCGCACCGGCGACATCGGCTACGTCGCGGACGGCCAGCTCCATATCCTCGGGCGCAAGAAGGAAGTCATCATCATTCGCGGCAGCAACTACTTCCCGCACGAAATCGAGGAGGCGTTGGCCTCCCATCGCACGCTGCGCAAGAGCACCTGCATCGCGTTCGGGCTGCCCGATCCGGAGACGGGCACCGAGCGGCTGGTCGTCGCGATCGAAGCGCGGCCCGTCGATGCGACGCCGCAGACACGCGCCGAGTGCCAGCAACTGCTCGCGTCGCGGATCGGCTTCGCCGCGCAGGATCTGTGCTTCGTCGAGCCCGGCTCGCTGCCGCGCACGACGAGCGGCAAGCTGCAGCGCCTGAAGTGCCGCGACCTCTATGCGAACGGCGCGCTGCCCGTGATCCACGCGACCGCCGCCGCCGAAGCCGGCCAGGGGGCGTACGCATGACGACCGCCACGCTCACGCCGGTGCTCGAACTGCGCGACGTCTCGCGCGTGTACGAGGGCGCGGGCCGCGTCGTCGCGGTGCGCGGCGCGACGATCTCGATCGGCCAGCGCGACGTCGTCGCGCTCGTCGGCCCGTCGGGCAGCGGCAAGAGCACGCTGCTCAACCTGGCCGGTTTTCTCGACGTGCCGAGCACCGGCGAACGCTGGCTCGAAGGCCGCCGGATCGACGATGCGCCCGACACGCTCGAGCGGATTCGCCGCGAGCGCATCGGCTTCGTGTTCCAGCAGTTCAACCTGATTCCGGTGATGTCCGCGCTCGAAAACGTCGAACTCGGCTGCTTCGCATGGGGCACGCCGCGCACGCGGCGCGAGCGCGCCCGCGCGATGCTCGACGCGGTGGGGCTCGCCGCGCGCGAACGCCACCGCCCAGGCGAGCTGTCCGGCGGCGAGCAGCAACGGGTCGCGCTGGCCCGCGCGCTCGCGAAGGAGCCGGCGATCGTGATCGCGGACGAACCGACCGCCAGCCTCGACAGCACCAACGCCCGGGCGGTGGCCGAGCTGATCCTCGACACCAACCGCACGCTGGGCACCGCCTTTCTGATTGCGTCGCACGACGATCGTCTGTGCGCGCACCTGCCGCGCCGCATCGAGATGCGCGACGGCGTACCGGGAGTGAATCGTGAACTGGTCGACGTTTGCGTGGCGTAACCTCTGGCGCAACAAGCGCCGCACCGTGCTGACGATGGCGATGATCGGCGTCGCCGCGTTCGCGTCGAGCCTCGCGCTCGGCTACGTGATCGCGACCTTCGACGCGGTGCGCGAAGGGTCGATCGACAGCGGCGTCGGCCACGTGCAGGTGCTGCATCACGGTTATCTCGACCTGATCGGCGAGCGGCCGCTGCAGTACGGGCTGACCGCCGACGAGCAGGCCACCGCCACGCACGCGATCGCCGCGTTGCCCGGCGTCGCGACCACCGCGCGCGGCATCGACTTCGACGGGCTGATCTCGAACGGCGATCTCAGCTACGGTTTCGTCGGCGAAGGCATCGAGCCGAACCGCGAGCCGCCCGGCTTCTTCGACTATCACACGGTGCTGTCGGGCCGCTACCTGTCGCCGACGAATGCCGGCACCGAAGTCGTCGTCGGCGCCGAACTCGCGCGCAAGCTCGGCGTGCACGTCGGCTCGGTCGTGCAGCTGATGGCGTCGACCGCGCACGGCGGCATCAACGCGACCGATGCACAGATTGTCGGCGTGATGAGCACCGGCAACAAGGACGTCGACGAACGGATCGTCAACGTGACGTTCACCGCCGCGCAGGCGCTGCTGCGCACCGACCGCGCGTCGCGCATCGCGGTGTTCCTGTCGGACACCGCACACACGCCGGCCGCCGCTGCGACGCTGCGCGCCGCGCTGCCCGCGCTCGACGTGAAGACCTGGGACCAGCTCGTGTCGCTCTATCACCAGGTCGTCGCGCTGTACAAGAACCAGTTCTCGGTGTTCGGCGCGATTCTCTGCCTGACGATCCTGCTGTCGATGAGCAACTGGATCCTGATGAGCATCGTCGAGCGCCGGCGCGAGATCTCGACACTGCGCGCGCTCGGCGTGCCGGCCGCGACGGTGCGCGGCGTGCTGATCCAGGAGACCGCCTTCCTCGGCCTGCTGGGCGCGGCCGCCGGCATCGCGGTGGCACTGCTGACGATGGTTGCGCTCAATCACGCGCAGATCCACCTGCCCCCGCCGCCGGGCCGCGTGAAGTCGATCCTGCTCGAATTCACGGTCTCGCCGGCCGCCGTGGCCGCCGTCGAAGGCGCGTTCGTCGTGCTCGGGGTGGCCGCCGCGCTGCTCGCGACGCTCGGCCTCGCCAAACGCAACATCCTCGAAGGACTCGCCCCATGATTCGCATTCGCCACCTGGCCGCCGCGCTCGTCGCGTGTGCGCCGCTCGTGCATGCCGCCGACGCCCCGACGGCCCAGGCCATGCTCGCCCGGGCCGACGCATACCGCAGCACGGCCGCCGATACGCAGACGAACATCCAGATCACGAACGAGGTCGGCGGGCAGTCCGGCGACGCGACGCGCTACCTCGTCTATACGCGCGGCAACGGCGACACGCTTGCGCTGACGCGCAGCGGCGAGAACGACGGCCAGAAATATCTCGCGACGACGCGCGGCCACTGGTTCTACGTGCCGAACACGCGCAGCGCGGTACGCATCAACGGGATGCAGCGGCTGCAGGGCGAGGTCGTGATCAGCGACATCACGCGCACGCACTGGGCGGACAGCTATCACGCGTCGGCCGCGCCGGGCGCGACGACGATCGCCGGCAAGCCGGCCACCGAGCTCGACCTGACCGCGACCGATCCCGACAACGTCTACCCGACGATCAAGCTGTGGGTCACGCCCGACACCGACGTGCCGGTGCGCGCGCAGTTCTTCCTCGCGAGCGGCCTGCTGTTCCGCAGCGCCGACTTCTCCGCGCCGGTCGACGCGAACGGGCGCAAGGTGATCCGCAAGATCACGTATCGCAACGAGATCGAAAAGCAGCGCGCGAGCGTCGTCGACATCCTCGACGGCCAGCCGCGCAAGATTCCGTCGGGCTGGTTCAACCCCGACACGCTTGCCGATGGCCAGTGACCACGACGCCCATGTCGACGCCCATCGTGACCGCCTCCGCCCATCATCCGGCCGCATCTGGCCCGCCGCCGCGCTCGCCGTCCCGCTTGCGCTCGGCTGCACGCTCGCGCACGGAGAATCGCTGATGGAACAGTTGAGCACGCTGAACGGCATCGCGTACGCACGCACCGTCGATAGCATGGACGGACACGCGCTGCTGGGGAACCTGATCGGCGACCAGCCGCGCAACCTGCAGGAAGCCGGCCTGCTCGCGCGCATCGACGGCGAGAACCTGTTCATGAGCGCACGCGCCGTGGCCGGCAATCACTCGCTCGGCGCGCAGGCCACCCGCTTCAACGAGGCCGGCGTGCGCTACGCGTTCGACAACGGCATCACGCTCACCGCCGGCAAGCGGATCGATCCGCTCGACACGTCGCAGGCGTTCTTTCCGCTCGGCTTCTTCCAGAAGCGGGCAGCTACGGCCGACATCTATGACCGCTATGGCGATGTCGAAGGCACGCCGCTCGTCGAAGCGAAATGGGCCGGCGAGCAGACCACGCTGCAGTTCATCGCCGGCGAAAACCGCACGCTGCGCAGTGACGTCGACAACCGCGACGTGCAAGGCGCGACGCAGCTCGTGCGCGGCGCATACAACTGGTCGGGCGGCTCGGCCGCGTTGCTCGCCGGCCGGCATGCGGGCCACGGCGGCGCCGGTGCGACGCTGTCGTTCGACGTTGCGCGCTCGAACACGGTCTATGCGAGCGCATGGCTCGAACGCGGCACGACGCGGCCGCTGCCGGCGTTCATCGCGAACGGCACGCCGCTCGATTCGCCCGCCGCGTACGACGCGGTCGATCGCCGCAACGATCGCCAGATCATGTGGCGCAGTGCGGTCGGCATGCAGAGCGCCCTGCCCGGCAACTTCTCGCTGATCGTCGAGTGGTCGCACGACGAGGCGCGCTACGACGCGAACCAGTGGCGCCAGATGGTCGGCGCGGCGCGCGTGAACAACGCGCTGCTGCCCGTCGCACCGGGCGCGGCGCTGGCCGGCCTCGGCGGCACGGCCGATTTCGTGAGCGTCGACGGCAACCTGCGCGACTACCTGTTCGCGCGGCTCGGCAAGAAGATCGGCCGCGTCGAGTATTCGCTGCGCGGCGTCTATTCGCCGCAGGACAAGGGCCTGCTCGCGATCGCGCAGGTCGTCGCCGACGTGAACAAGCGCGTGAGCGTCGATGTCGCGGTCACCCGCGCGTTTTCCGACAGCAACTCCGAGTACCGGATGGTCGGTCTCGGCACCCGTATCGACGCCGCCGTGCGCGTGCGCTTCTGACAGGAACCCTGACCCATGTCCACGCTTTCCGCTCCCGCTTCGTCCGCCAGCCCGCTCGCGACCGCACCGCTGCTGCTGCGCGTGGCCGACCAGGCCGCGTATCCGGTGCTGCGCCACTTCGACACGATCGCGTCGCTCGGCACGCCGCCGCGCGCGGCGGCCCGGCTCGTCGAAGCGGCCGCCGTGCGGCTGCTCGACAGCGAGATGGTGATCGCGCTGCATGCCGCCACGCCGGACGTGCTGCCCGATTCGTCCGCATCGACGCCGCTGCGGCACGACGAAGCGCCGCTCACCGAAGCGCTGCTCGAACAGATCGGCCGCGAAGGGTTTCATCACCTGTTCAAGCCGTTCATGCGCGCGTTCATCCGCATCATGTTCGGGCTGTTCTTCTCCGACGACCAGAACCGTCGCGCGTGCGAATGCATCGACAGCGGCCACAACTTCGCGTTCCTGATGAGCGACGGCGGCGGCCCGACGCTCGCCGCATGGCGCACCGTCGTGCGCAGCGACGACCACGGCCTCGCGCTCACCGTCGACAAGGTGTGGGGCATCGAAGCGCATCGCGACTGCATGGCGGTGGTCGCCGCACGGCTGCCGGGCGTCATGTTCCCGGCTGCCTACCTCGTGTGGCCCGACGAATACCGGAAGCTGAAGCGCACGACCTGCGGCGCGCCGTTCCTCGCGGGCAACCTGCAGCTCGCGAACGTCGGCGGCCAGGTGCGCGTGAACGCCGAAGATCGCCTGCGGATCGGCGGCCCGACCGTCTTCAACAAGTACCTGACCGTCGTGCGCCCCTACTTCGTGCGTGCGCTGATGGCGCACGTCGGCTGGCTCGAACGCACCGGCCGCGTCGAACTCGATGCCGACGCGCGCGCCGTCCACCAGTTCATCGCCGACGCCGCGCGCAGCCAGACCGACGACGCGCACTACAGCTTCGGCAAGGTGCAGCGCGTGCTCGCGATCAAGCTGCTGTCGAACGAATTCCTGACCGCGCTCGTGCGCGACGGCAGGGTCGCCACGTTCGACGACCAGCGCGACCTGCTGGCGTTTTCGAAGATGGAAGGCAGTTCGTACCGTTGTTATCACGAGCTTCGCAAGAGCCTGCGCTGCGAAGCCGGCAGTTGACCCACGCGACAGGCCGATCGATCCCGATCAACCCACTTCATTATCAGGAGCTCCTCTCATGACGACCCAGAACGTTCCGGCCGACGCGCTCGACATCCTGTCCCGCGAAGTCGCGAAGATCCTCAACGTCGAGACCGTCGACACCGACGCCGGCATCGGCGAACTCGGCATCGATTCGCTGAACATCGTCGAGCTGATCGTGTTCTGCGAACAGCTCTACGGTTCGATCGACCCGGAAGCGCTGAACATCACGCAGTACACGACGCTGCAGCAGCTCGACGCGCAACTGCGCCGCCAGCAGCACGCCGCCTGACACGACGATGCTCGCGCCCCTTGCGACCGTGGCGGCTCCCGCCGCCCAGCCGGCCCCGGCGACCGCGCTGACCGTGCAGGCGCTCGCGTACCGGCGCGTCGCGCCGTCGCGCGACGGCGCGGCCGTGTCGCTCGACGACACGGCCCGCGCGATCGGCACGCTCGCGTGCGCCGAACGCGAGCGGCTGTGCGGCGCGGTCGGCGCGGACGACTACGTGGTCAGCTCGACGATCCTGTCGATGCTGCTGATGAACGATTCGCCGCAGCATCGCGTGTTCGCTCAGGCACTGGCCGGTGCAAACGACTACACGCCCGACTGGATGACCTGCTCGTACGAATGCGCGGGCTGGGGCTACGTATTGCGCCGCTCGCTCGCCACCGCGGCCGAGACCGGGCCGCGCACGCTGCTGCTGCAGATCGTCGACATCGACGTGCACGGCTACACGTACTGGCACGGCAACCCCGCCTGGGGACGCTCGGGCTTCGGCGTGTGCACGCTGCTCGTCGATGTCGGCCGCGAAGCGTCATCGTCGGCGCCGTCGGTGCTGGCCGAGGCCGCGCCGCCTGCCAGCGCGGTCGTGCGGCTGGGCCGCGACATCCGCACCTTCTGCGCGGCCCGCCCCGGCTTGCACGCGGCGCTGCCGTTCTTTCCGGCGACGTCGCGCCGTGCGCTGCTCGCGTCGGTCGGCAAGACGCCGCTGCTGCCGGACGGCCACGGGGTGTTCGGTCATGCGTTCGGCAGCGATCCGTGGCTGTCGGTGCTGCTCGCGCATCGCGACGGCGAAACGCCGCGCCGTGCGGCCGTCTGCTCGCTCGCGCTGAACGGCTATTACGCGGTCGCCGACGTCGCGTTCGCGCCGGACGCGACGTTCTCTCTCGACGACGAGGCGTGACATGGTGCGACCCGTTCATTTCACCTACCGGATCGAGCGCGACGCGCGGCGGCCGGTCGCGGTCGCCGCGAGTGCGTACCGGATGCCGCTCGACACGCCGGCCGACTATGCGCGTGCCGCACTCGCGGAAACGGCCGGCGACGTGTACGACGCCGGCGCCGTGCATGCGGGCGATGCTCTCGGCGGCGATCGCCGTGTGCTGCTCGACCACGTCCAGTACTTCGCATTCCTCGCCGAAATCACCGCGCGGATCCGCGACGCCGTGCATCCGGACGCCCGCCTGTTCATCGAAGTCTGCGCGCCGTACTTCGGCGCGCTGCCGGCCGAACTGCTCGCGCCGCACGTGCTGCTCGGCGTGCACCTGTACGACGAGGCATTACGCGATGCCGCGCGCGGCGCCCCCGTCGTGTGGATCGGCGACCGGATCCTGCGCGATGCGGAGTTCGCCGGCGACAACCGCGTGTGCTGCGCGATCTGGCCCGCGCGGCTCGCCGACGCGTTCGACGCGCAGTTGCGCGGCCCGTGGCCGTCGTATGCGATCCGCCTCGACCCGCACCCGGCCGCCCCGCGCGGCGCGGCTGCGCCGCTTACCGATTCCGCCCATCATTCCGGCGCCGCCGCGCGGCCGGGGAGACCTTGAAATGACTGACACGCTCACCGTTATGCAGGACACGGCCGACATCCGCTGGTCGATGCCCGTCGACGCCCTGATGTCGAACGACTACGCACTGCGCGAAGAGGCGCTGAACCGGTTGTACGAAAAGGCGAAGGCCGCGCAGTGGGACGTCGCGACCGATGTCGACTGGAGCCACGATCTCGATCCGGCGAACCCGCTCGGCATGCCCGACCCGACGCTGCTGATCTACGGCACCGAGCTGTGGGGCAAGCTTTCGGACACCGACAAGCGCGAGGTGCGCCACCACGCGCAGGGCTGGCTGCTGTCGCAGATCCTGCACGGCGAGCAGGCCGCGCTGATCTGCGCATCGAAACTCGCATCGGCCGAGAACGGCCTGAGCGCGCGGCTGTGCGCGGCCGCGCAGATGATGGACGAAGCGCGCCACGTCGAGGCGTACGCGAAGCTCGTGAACGAGAAGCTCGACGTCAGCTACCCGATGAGCCGCTCGCTGAAGGGGCTGCTGCACGACACGATCACGAGCAGCGCGCTCGACATGACGAACCTCGGGATGCAGGTGCTCGTCGAGGGCATCGCGCTGTCGATCTTCCAGAGCGTCGTCGCGTACAGCACCGATCCGTTCATCAAGGACCTGTTCGTGCGGATCCAGCGCGACGAATCGCGTCACTTCGCGGTCGGCCGGATCACGCTGTGCCGCGTGTATGCGGAGATGAGCGCGGTCGAACTGCGCGAGCGCGAGGAATTCGTCTGCGAAGGCGCGGCCGTGCTGTACGAGCACCTGTGCGCGGACGACATCTGGGAACCGATGGGGCTGTCGAAGCGCGAATGCAGCGCGATGGTGCGCGAGTCGCCGGTCTCCAGCTCGATCCGCCGCTCGATCTTCCGGCGCCTGGTGCCAACGATCCGCGAGATGGGCCTGCTCACGCCGACCGTGCAGGCGACCTTCGAAAAACTCGACGTCCTCGACTACGCGGCAATGCCGCTCAACTGAACCATGACGACGACCTCCTCCCAAGCGTCACGCGATTTCTGGATCGGCATCGATGCGGTGGCCTACGAGCTGCCCGGCCTGCCCGTCGACATCGAGGCCTGGGCCGCCGAGCGCGACTACCCGGCGCAGCGGGCCGCGGCGATCGCGCAGTCGGGCAGCCGCTATTTCCACATGGCGCTCGACACGAGCGAGACCGATCTCGCGATCGCCGCGGCCGGTCGCCTGCTCGACACCGCGCGCGTGCATCCGTCCGACATCGGCGCGATCGTGCACGTCCACACGCAGCAGTTCAGCGTGCCGCCCGCGCCGCGCAGCCTGCCGCACGAGCTGGCCGCGCAGCTCGGCATCGAGCCGTTGTGGCTCGGCTCGGTCGCGCAGCTGAACTGCGTGTCGGTCGCGGCCGGCATCGAGACGGTGCGCGCGCTGATGCGCCGCTATCCGCAGCTCGACGCGGCGCTCGTCGTGTCGTCCGACCGCGTGTACGGCGAGGATTACCGGATGCGGCAGATGACGGGCGTGCAGTGCGACGGCGCGGCCGCGATGCTGATCGCGCGCAACAGCACGAAGAACCGGCTCGGCGGCATCGCGATCGAGACGCATGCGAAATGGCATCGCGGCTCGGATACCGTCGCCGCGAACGAGGCCGACCTGATCATGATGGAGTGGCCGTACACGCGCAAGGCGATCGACGCGGCGGTCGCGCTCGAGCCGCACGCGCTCGACGCGTACGAGCTCGTGCTGCCGCACAACGCCGACCTGCCCGGCTGGAACGCACTGTGCCGCGCGATGCGCGTGCCGGCCGAGCGGCTTTATGCGGAGAACATCCATGCGCGCGGCCACGCGTGCTGTTCGGATTTTCCGATCAACCTGGCTGACGTCGGGCTCGACGCGGTCGCGCGCGGCCAGCGCGTGCTCGGCGTGATGCAGTCGAACTGCGGCGCGTACGCGGCCGCCACGCTCCATCCGGTGGGCCGCCATGACGCCTGAGCGCCCGCTTCCGCCCGCCGGCGACCACGCGTGGATCGCCGACCTGCGCACGCCGTGCTACGTGTACGAGCCGGAAGTCGCGATCGAGCGCTACCGGTCGCTGAAGGCGCGGCTCGGCACGCGGCTGATCGTGTCGCTGAAGGCGAACCCGAACCAGGACATGCTCGCCCGCTGCGCGCATGCGTACGAGGATGGCGTCGAACTCGCGAGCCGCGGCGAACTCGATGCAGTGATCGGCCGGATCAAGACACCGCGCTACCTGAACAACCCGTCGATGGACGAGATGTTCATGCGCGCCGGGCTCGCGTCACGCTGCCATTTCGTGCTCGACAACCCGGACGCAGTCGCGCGCTTCGTGCCGCTGGCGCGCGAGGCGGCGGCCGGCGGCAGCACGCCGGGCTCCGTGCTGCTGCGCGTGAATGCCGGTGCGCTGGCCGGCGACGATGCGCGCGCACTGTGGCACGACCACTTCGGGATGATGCCGAACGAGGCCCACGACGCGGTGCGCACGCTCGCCGCCGCCGGTTTCCCGGTGGCCGGGCTGCACGTGTTCTCCGGCCCGCATTCGTTCATCCGCCAGGACGCGACGCAGCCCGACACGCTCGTGCTGCCCGAGCGGCTCGCCGCGCTCGCTCGCGATCTCGCGCCCGCCAACGGCGCGCCGCTCGCGTCGCTGAGTCTCGGCGGCGGCTTTGCCGACGATCATCCGGGCGATGCCGCGTTCGAACGCTATGCGACCGCACTCGCGCCGCTCGCCGGCCAGTACTCGCTCGCGCATGAATCCGGCCGCGCGATCTTCGCCGATGCGGGCGTGTTCGCGACGCGCGTCGTCGCAGTGAAGACGTGGCAGGACCGCACGATCGCCGTGTGCGACGGCGGGCTGTCGCATGCGTTCCTGCTTGCGCAGACCGAGTCGGTGATGCGCCGCCTGGCCGCGCCTTCACTCGTGCGCCGCTCGCCGGCTCAGCCGGCGCGTGGTGTGCCGACGATCTACGTCGGCAGCACGTGCAGCCGTGCGGACGTGATCGGCCGCGACGACACGAGCGCGCCGCCGCAGGTCGGCGACATCGCCGTGTTCGCGCGCTGCGGCGCCTATCACCGCACGTACTCGATGGCGCATTTCCTGTCCCACGAAGCCGCGCACGTGTACGTGCGGCCCGCCTAGACCAACCTGAGAGAGAAGCCGATCATGAACGCCCTGATCAGCGTCGCCGACCTGCTCGAACACGGCGCCGCGCGCTGGCCGCAGCATCCCGCGTATGCCGACGGCGGCGGCACGATGACCTACGAACAGCTCGCACGCGCGGTCCGCCGCGCGGCCGCCGCGCTCGCGTCGCGCGGCGTGCAGCCCGGCGAGCGCGTCGCCATCTACGCGCCGAAACGCATCGAAACCGTGGTCGCGATGCTCGCGGCCAACGCGCTCGGCGCGATCTTCGTGCCGGTCAATCCGCAGTTGAAGGAAGCGCAGATCGAACACATCGTCGCCGACAGCGGCGCGGCGCTGTTCATGACCGGCGCGCAGCGGTTGAAGCGTCTGCCTGCGCTCGCCGCGCTCGTCGGCGAACGCGCGATGCTGATCGAGGAACTGGCCGACGCGATCCACGCAGCCGGCACCGACACACCGGCACTGGCATCGCTTCCCGCCGGCCGGCCGGTGGACGACGACCCCGCCGCGCTGCTCTACACGTCCGGCTCGACCGGCAAGCCGAAAGGCGTGGTCGTGTCGCACCGCAACCTCGTGTCGGGCGCGTTCAGCGTCGCGGCGTACCAGGGGCTGGCCGACGACGACGTCGTGCTCGGCGTGCTGCCGCTCAGCTTCGACGCGGGCCTGAGCCAGCTCACGACCGCGCTGGCCGCCGGCGCGTGCTATGCGCCGCTCGACTTCCTGCAGCCGGCCGAAGTGCCGCGCCATTGCGACGCGTTCGGCGTGACGTCGATCACCGGCGTGCCGCCGTTGTGGATGCAGCTCGCGTCCGCCGGCTGGAGCGACACGGCCCGCACGCGGATCCGCCGCTTCGCGAACACCGGCGGCCATCTCGCGACGCCGCTGCTGCACCGCCTGCAGGCGGTGTTCACGAACGCCGCGCCGTACCTGATGTACGGGCTGACCGAGGCATTCCGCTCGACCTACCTGCCGCCGGCCGACGCAGCGCTGCGCCCGACGTCGATCGGCAAGGCGGTACCGAACGCCGAAATCCTCGTGCTGCGCGCGGACGGCAGCGAATGCGCGGCCGACGAGCCCGGCGAACTGGTGCATCGCGGCGCGTTCGTCACGCTCGGCTACTGGAACCGGCCCGAGCTGACCGCGCAGCGTTTTCGCCCGCTGCCGCGCCGGCACGGCGAGATCCCGCGCCCCGACGTCGCCGTGTGGTCCGGCGACATCGTGCGGCGCGACGCGGACGGCTACCTGTATTTCGTCGCGCGCGGCGACGACATGATCAAGACGTCCGGCTATCGCGTCAGCCCGACCGAAGTCGAGGACGTGCTGTTCGCGCTGCCCCACATCCGCGAGGCCGCCGTGTTCGGCGTGCCGCACGCCTCGCTCGGCGAAGCGATCGCCGCCTGCGTCGTGTCGACGCTCGACGCCGACGCGTGCCGCGCCGACATCGCGCGCGCCTGCCGCGACGCACTGCCGACCTACATGAGCCCGCTCGTCGTCGAGCCGCTGCCGGCGTTGCCGCGCAACCCGAACGGCAAGGTCGACCGCCCCGCGCTGAAAAACCAGTATCGCGACGCGTTCGCGCCCACGAACGAGGAGACCGCCGCATGACCCTGTCGACGCTCGATGAAACCTGCCTCGGCGCGCGCCGCGTCGCCGAGCCCGGCACGCTGGCCCTGTCGGGCGGCGTCGTGGTGCTGCCGCCCTCGGTCGTGTTCAGCGCGATCCAGGCGCAGGAACGCCATCCCGGCTACCGGCACCTGCTGCTGCCGCAGGCGCGCTTTGCCCGGCCGCGCGGAATGGGCGCACTGACCGCTGACGAAAGCACGCGCCTCGCACCGGGCGGGCGGCCCACGCTGCGCGTCGCGCCGCCCGGGCGCAGCCTCGCCGATCTCGCCGCCGACGCGGCGCTCGACCTGCGCGACCAGCTCGGCTCCGGGCAGCTAGCCCGCACGACCCACGTGATCGTCGCGAGCTGCGCGCTCAACGAAGGCATCGGCGATTCGGTCGTCGGCCGCATGCAGTACGAGCTCGGCCTGCAGCGCGTGACGCCGTTCGCACTCGGCCAGAACGGCACGCTCGGCTGGTATTCGGCGCTGATGCTGCTCGACGGGCTGCTCGACGAAGGCGACCAGGCGCTCGTGATCCTCAGCGACAAGTGGCTCTACCCGTTCTTCCGCCAGTTCGGCGACCTGGTCGGCTACGGCGACGCGGCCGCCGCGCTGCTCGTGTCGCGCGCGGGCCCGGCGCCCGAGCCGGCAGACTGGGGCGGCGTGCGGTCCGTCGCGGTCGAATTCGGGCCGTCGATCGCCGATCCATGGGCCGACGCGCCCGGCACGTTGCGCGACACGCTCGCGCCGGTCGCCGCGCGTGCGATCCGCCGCGCGCTCGACATGGCCGGGCTGCGCGCCGGCCAGATCGACTGGTGCGTGCCGCCCGGCTTCGATCCCGGCTTCGCGGCGCGCGTGGCCGACGCGGCGTCGATCCCGGTCGCCGCCCGCATCCAGCATGAAGCGGACGGCCATCTGTCGTCGGCCGAATCGGCGGCCGCGCTGATCCGGCTCGCCGGCGCGCTGGACGAAGGCGAACGCCGCACGGTGCTCGTGTGGGATGCGGCACTGCATGGCGCGGCGGCAGCGGCCGTCGTCGACCTCGCCGGCGGCCTCGATGCCGCGCTCGATATCGAAGGAGACGCGTGATGAGCGCCTACAAGGTGAGCCTGCGCGAGCTGCGCTTCTTTCTGTGGGAACTGTTCGAAGCCGACAAGCGGTTCCTCGCGGAACACGGCCTGTACGGCACGCATGACCGCGCGTCGATCGATGCGCTGCTCGAGCGCGCGCGCGATTTCGCGCTCGACCTCGGCCGCAGCTACCAGCAGGCGGACGTCGAAGGCTGCACGCTGCTCGACGACGGTCAGGTGCGCATTCCGTCGCATTTCCACGCGCTATGGGCGCGCTTTCGCGACGAATGGTCGAACACGCTGTTCGGCACCGCGCACGGGCTGCCGCCGATCGTCACGCAGATGATCTACGAGATGTTCATGGGCGCGAACCCGTCGTTCATGACGTATGGCGGCTTCACGCGCCCCGCGATCAAGCTGCTGCAGATGCACGGCACGCCGCACCAGAAGGCGCTGATCGCCCCGCTCGAGGCGTACCGCTGGGATGCGTGCTTCTGCGCGACCGAACCGCAGGCCGGCACCGACCTCACCGCGGTGGCGCTGCGCGCGACGCCGCTCGAACGCGACATCTATGCAATCGACGGCGAGAAGGTCTACATTTCGGCCGGCATGCACGAGCTGACCGAGAACACGCTGTATTTCGTGCTCGGCCGCATCGACACCGCGTCGCCGGACTCGTTCTCGCTGTCGTGCCTCGTCGTGCCGCGCTTCTGGCCGGACGAGGAAACGGGCGAGCTGCAATCGAACCATGTCGACTGCATCGGCCTGCCGCGCAAGATGGGGCTCAAGGGCTGCGCGAACACGCACCTGGTGTTCGGCGCGAACGGCACGACCAGGGGCTGGCTGCTCGGCGGACGGCGCAACGTCGGCCTGCTGCAGCTGATGCCGCTGATGAACCAGGCGCGGATGAGCACCGGGATGTTCGGCGTCGGTGTCGCGTCGAGCGCGTACCTGCATGCGGTCGAGTATGCGGGCCGCCGGCTGCAGGGCCGGCCGATCGAGCGCGCGTCGAACACCAACGCAGCGCGCGTCGCGATCGTCGAGCACGCGGACGTGCAGCGCATGCTGGTCGACATGAAGAGCCGCGTCGACGGCTGCCGCGGCCTGCTCGGCAAACTCGCCGCAACCGCCACGCGCGCGGCGATGCTCGAAGCGACGCCCGATGCCGATCCGGCCGAGATCGAGCGCCACCGCAAGCTCCAGCTGCTGCTGACGCCGATCTGCAAGGCGTTCATCTCCGACCAGGCGTGGCGGATCTGCGAAACCGCGATCCAGGTGCACGGCGGGCTCGGCTATACCGATGCGAGCCCCGTCGAGCAGAACGCGCGCGACGTGAAAATCCTGTCGATCTGGGAAGGCACGAACTACATTCAGGCGCAGGATCTCGTGCGCGACAAGCTCGGTTTCGGCCGCCATTCGCGGCTGATCCAGTACTACCGCGACGAACTCGACGTATTCCTCGCGCGCCAGCATCACACCGGCACACATGCGGAGCTGCGCCCGCTGTTCGATGCGCTGCGCACGGGCGCCGACCGGATCGCCACCGCGCTCGACGACATCGCGCGCGACGTGCAGGACGGCCATACGCACCGCAGCAGCCAGTTCTACACGCGCTTTCTCGAGATGTTCGGCGTGGTCACATCGGCGTGGGTGCTGCTCGAATCGGCGACGATCGCCGCGCGCCGGCTCGACGCACCGGACACGGCAGATACGCCGGCCGAACTCGCGTTCTATCGCGGCAAGCTGAAAAGCGCGCGCTACTACTTCGCGAACGTGCTGCCCGTGGTCGATCAGCACGCGGCCGTGATCGCCGCGATGGCGCATGCGGCAATCAGCGTCAGCAGCGACGAACTCGCGCAGGTGGAATGACATGGATACGACGCTCGATTCCGGCGCGACCGCTTCGACCGCCATGCCTACTTCAGTTGGCGACGCGCCGCGCAACCTGCTCGGCCGCCCGGCGACCCGCCATCGCGGCACCGACATCGACGGCGCGACGCTCGAACCCGAAGCGCTGCGCGTGCGCGATCTCGACCTGAACGCGCTGATCGGCGCGACGACGTTCGAAGGCGCGCTCGCGCACCTGTGGTTCGACGTCGCGCCCGGCAGCGCCGAGCATCGCGCACACGAGGCGGCAATCGGCGCGCGGCTCGCCGCGTTCGCCGATGCACTGGCGCCCGGCTCCGCCGCGCAGTCCGTCGCCGCGGATCTCGGCGCGGCGGGTGTCGCGCCGGTGTTCGCGTCAGCGTCCGGCCTGCTGCGCGGCTTCGACGACGTGGCGGCCGGTGTGCACGGCGACGCACCGGACGACGCGGATCTCGACACGATGCTGCTATGCGCGGCCGCCGCGCCGTTCCTGCTGCACGCGGCAATCGAAGGCCGTCCGTTCGCGGCACGCGACGACTCGACCGGCGCATCGCTCGCCGGCGCGTCGAGCCACGCGCAACGCATGCTCGTGCTGACCGGCGCGACGCGCAACGACGCCCCGGCGCAAGCCGCAATGGACATGCTGCTCGTCGCGTGGCACGCCGGCTTCGGCTACATCACGCCGACCGTGCTCGCGCCGCGTGTCGCGATCGGCACCGGCGTCACGCTCACGCAGGCCATCGCGTCCGGTTTCCTTGCGAGCGGGCCGTCGCACGTCGGCGCGGCGCTCGAAGCGATGCACTGGCTCGCCGCGCTCGCGCAGTCGATCCCGGGCGGCACCGGCGCGCCGCCTGCCGCGCTCGACGCAACCGGGCGCGCGGCAATCGATGCCGCGCTCGATGCGAAACGCACGCTGTACGGCTTCGGCCATCCGCTGTTCGTCGCCGATCCGCGTCCGCCGCACATGCGCGCGCGGTTCGCGGCGCAAGGCTTCGACGGCGCGTACATGACGCTGTTCGACGCGTGCTGCGCGCAAGCCGACGCCCGCCGCGCGTTGCGCCCGAACATCGATTTCCTGACGGCCGCGACGTTGCTCGAACTCGGTGTTGCCGCGCCGTCGTGGGGCGTCGGCGTCGGGCTCGGCGCGCGCATCGCGGCGATGGCCGCGCATGCGGTCGAGCGCCGCCGCCGCCCTGCTTTCGGCGTCAACAGCGCGACCGCGCGACGGCTGCTGGCCGCCGTGCCGGTCGGCTGGCTGTGAACCCTCATCCCTCCGCACTCCGCAAAAGGACCGTCATGCTGCTCAAGAACCTGCGCCCGGCGAACGACTACGATCGCTTTGCCACCGAAACGCTCGAACCGTGGGACCTGCTGTTCATCAGCCGCATTCGCCAGCTCGCGCGCGGGATGACGCCCGGCGTGATCGCCGACATCGGCACGGCCACCGGCGTCGTGCCGGTGCGGCTCGCGACCGACCCGGCGATGCGCGGCTGGCGCTACGTCGGCATCGACCTCGATCCGGCGATGCTCGACGAAGGCCGCCCGCGCATCCATGAACTCGACCTCGACGACACGATCGAGATGCGCGTCGGCGACGCGCTCGCGCTGCCGTTCGACGACGGCACGCTGACGATGGCCGTCGGCCGCGCGACGCTGCACCACCTGCCTGACAAGGCGCTCAGCCTCACCGAGATGTACCGTGTGCTGGAACCGGGCGGCATCGCGCTCGTGCACGACATGCGCCGCGACGCGCCGCAGCACCTGCTCGACCGCTTCACCGAGATGCGCGCCGCCGCCGACTATCCGCCGACCCACGTCGAGGAAAAGATCACGCTCGACGAGGCGCACGCGCTCGTCGCCGAAGCCGGTCTCGCGGCAGTCGCGTCGATCTACAGCCCGAGCGCCGGGCTCGGTGCGCTCGGCTTCGAGATCCTGCTGAAGAAACCGGCGCTGGCCTGAGTGATGACCGACCTCGCCTTCCTCGCCGCGCACGCCGCCGCACGGCTCGGCGCCGACGACGTGCACTGCTCGGCGGTCGCGCCCGGCGCGACGCTGCCGCTGTGCGTGACGCCGCGCAGCGCCGAACTCGCGACCTCGCCGGAAATGTTCGTCGCGTGGTACCGCTCGCGGCTCGACACGATCGACACGCTGCTCGACGCGTGCGGCGCGCTGCTGTGGCGCGGCTTCGCGGTGCCCGACACCGCCGCGTTCGGCCAGCTCGGCGCGCTGTATCCGGCGTACGCGAACGGCTACACGGCCGGCGCCGCGCCGCGCAAGCAGATCGACGGCCAGGTGTACGAGTCGACCCGCATGCCGCCGCCGTTCAAGATCGGGCTGCACCAGGAGATGGCCTACATGCCAGCGTTCCCGCGCCTCGTTGCGTTCTATTGCCGGCAGCCGGCCGATGCGGGCGGCGAAACGCCGATCTGCGACATGCGGCGCGTGACGGCACGCGTGCCGGCCGCGCTGCGCGAGCGGTTCGCCGAACGCGGCGTGATGTACCTGCGCAATTTCGCGGCGCCCGGCGAGCGCGCGGACGGCCTCGCCGCCAATCCGGGCATGCCGTTCGCCGAATACCACCGGCCGTGGGATGACGCATTCGGCACGCGCGAGCGCGACGAGGTCGAGCGGCTGTGCGCGGAACGCGGTGTCGGCTGCCGCTGGCTCGACGACGGCAGCGTGACCGTATCGCACGTCGGCAGCGCGCTGCGCGCGCATCCGCGCACCGGCGAAACCGTGTGGTTCAACCAGGCGAGCGCGCAGCACCCGAACCCGCGCTCGATGGGCGAGCTCAGCTACCGCTACCTGCAGCGCATGTACGGCGGGCGCGCCGCGTTCCCGTACGAGATCCGCTATGGCGACGGGTCGCCGATGCCGTTCGACGATCTCGTCGCGATCTACGACGCGCTCGACGACGAGGAGCTCGCCTTCCCGTGGCAGGCCGGCGACGTGCTCGTCGTCGACAACATGCTGGTCGCGCACGGCCGCAACCCGTACCGGGGCGCGCGCGACACGCAGGTCATGCTGTTCGACTGACAGGAAGCCGACGATGAGCGATTCGTTCCTCGCCTCCGTGCGCGCGCTGTTCGGCCCGCACACCGCGTTCGACCGGCCGCTGCGCACGGCCACGCAGCCGCTGCCCGATGCCCACGCGCCGGGCGCGGCGCTCGGCGCGCGCGCGATCGACGTCGCAGCCGGCGATTTCCGTTTTTCCGCGCGGCACGTGCGGTTCCGGCTCGGCGCCGTCACCGCGATCGTCGGGCCGAACGGCTCCGGCAAGACCACGCTGCTCGAAACGCTGCTCGGCTTCCGGCGCGGCGGCACCGACGTGCGCGTGCTCGACGTGCCGGCCGCGCGCTTCATGCGCGATACGCCGTCGCTGCGGCGCATCGGCGCGCAATTGCAGAAAGTCGAATATCCCGACCATCTTCGCGTGTCGGAGATCGTCGCGCTGCACCGCGCGATGTACGTGCACGCGGATGCCGCGGTCACGGATGCGCTCGGCGTCGCCGAACTGCTCGACAAGCCGTGCCGCGCGTTGTCGAAGGGGCAGCGCCAGCGCATCGACCTCTACGTGGCGCTTGCGCACCGGCCGGAACTGGCCGTGCTCGACGAGCCGTTCACCGGCCTCGACCGTCGTTACGCGGGCGTCGTGATCGACCTGCTGCGCCACCGTGCGCGCGGCACGAGCGTCGCGATGATCTGCCACGCCGAGGAAGAGCTCGCCGTCGTCGACGATCTCGTGTGGGTACGCGACGGCGGCGTGCGCTACCAGGGCGACAAGGACGCGCTGCGCGCCGAACTCGTCGGCGAGGCGCGCGCGGTCCTGCACTGCCGCGACGAAGCCGATGCACGTGCGCTGCGCAAGCGGCTTGCAGCGCTGCCCGGCGTGACCGGCGTGCGCGTATCGGCCACGCATGTCGTCGAGGTGTTCGGCGATGCGACGCTGCATCCGAACGTGCACCGCATCGTCGGCGAACGAGGCATCCAGCATCTCGCGCTCGCACCGAGCACGCCGGGCGACCTGCTGCGCCTCTGTACCGAGGGTCCTTCCCATGACTAAGGTGTTCCTGATCCTCGTGCGCAACGAGCTGCTCGGCTATCTGCGCAGCCGCTCGTCGCTGTTCTGGACGCTCGTGTTCCCGGTGTTCCTGCTGAGCGTGATGCTGTTCGCGTTCGGCGGATCGGGTTCGCTCGGCACGGCCGACGTCGCATTCGTCGTACCCGGCGGCGCGACCCCGTACAGCCGCGCATGCGAAGCGCAGATCGTCGAGAGCCTCTCGCACAGTGACACGGTGAAGGCGACCTTCGACGGCCGCGGCGCGGCAGCCGATCGCGTGACCGTCGTGCTCGGCAACGACGAGCGCACGCCTGCGACGATCCGCTACGACTTCAACGGCTCGCTCGCGGTCAAGGCTGCGTCGCGCGTCGTCGAGATCGCGCTCGCGCGCTGCGCCGCGCAGCGGCTCGGGTTGCCCGCCGCGCAGGCGCGTTTCGAGAACGCGGCACCCGCGCGCCGCCCGTTCGACTACGGCGCGTTCTTCGCGACCGGCATTCTCGTGATGGCGTTCATGGCGATCGGCCTCAACTCGACGACGACCGCGATCGCGTCGCTGCGCGAACGCAATACGTTCAAGCTGTACGTGTGCTTCCCGGTCTCGCGCGGCGTGTTCCTCGCGGCGCTGATCGTCGCGCGGATGATCATGATGGCGCTGTCCGCGCTCGTGCTGCTGACCGTCGCGCGCGTGGCGTTCGGCATCGCGCTGCCGATCGCCACGCCCGACGGGCTGCGCGCATTGCCGATCGTGCTGCTCGGCGCGGCGATGGTGCTCAGCATCGGCGTGCTGCTCGCGAGCCGCGCGAAGTCGCTGGCCGCGGCCGAACTCGCGTGCAACGTCACCTACTACCCGCTGCTGTTCTTCAGCGACCTGACGATCCCGATGCATGACGCGCCGGCCTGGCTGAAGGCGGTGCTCGCGTTCCTGCCGACCAACCAGTTCGCGGTCGCGCTGCGTGGCGCGCTGGTCGACGGCGCCCCGTATGCGCAGCTCGCGCCGCAACTGCTCGGCATGGCCGCGAGCACGGCGCTGTTCCTGTTCGCCGCCGCGCGGCTGTTCCGCTGGCACGACGCTTGACGCGTCGCCCGCCGTTTCGAATTTCGACGTTTCGACGAAGGAGAACCCCCCGATGAAATCGAGCAATCCCATAACCGACTACCTGCTGCACGCGAGCAACTTCCTGCCGGCGATCGTGTTCCTGTTCTACGGCCGGCTCGGGCCCGAGCAGCCGGACGTGCGCTGGACGCACGCGTTTCTGATCGGCGGCGTGCTCGCGCTCGCGCACGGCGCGTGGCTGCTGCGCCGCGCGGACCGCAACAGCATCGCGCTCGGCGTCGACCTGTTCCTCGTGATCGGTGCGGTGCTCGCGCTCGTGTCGCCGACAGGTAGCCGCCTGTGGGGCGAGGAACTCGGCCCGGCCGCGATGCTCGTCTGCGTGCTGGTCGTCGGCATCGTGCACACCGCGTGGTCGGACGGCGGTTTCGTCGACGGCACGTTCGTCGACCATGCACGCGCACGGTCGCTGTCGATCGTGCTGCTCGCCGTCACCGTCGTCGCGCTCGCGGTGTCGATCACGATGCGCCACAGTCCGCTGTGGGGCGGCGTCGTGCCGCTGATCGCGCTGGTCGTCGTGCGCGGCCGCCTGCGCAAGCAGCTCGTGCGGGCCGGCTGACGATGAGCGCGCTGCCCGACCGCGCCGCGCAGCGGCACGCACTCGCCGCAACGCTCGGCGACGGCTGGCTCGATGGCGCATCTCCTGACGCGTGTTCATCGTATGAAACGGACGTGACACTGCACGGCGGCATCGCGCTCGGCATCGCCCGGCCCGCGTCGACCGCCGACGCGAGCGCACTCGCCCGAGTCGCCGTCGCGCACCGCATCGCGCTGGTCGCGCAGGGCGCGCGCACCGGGCTCGTCGGCGCGGCCGTGCCCGATCGCAGCGGCACGCAATGCGTGGTGTCGTTCGACCGGATGCGCGCGGTGCGCGCGTTCGACGCCGCGAATCGCAGCATCACGGTCGAGGCCGGCGTGCGGCTGTCCGACATCAATCGCGTGGCGGCCGAAGCCGGCCTGTGCCTGCCGATCGACCTCGGCAGCGATCCGGCGGCCGGCGGCCTCGTCGGCGCGAACGCGGGCGGCAGCCGCCTGATCAAGTATGGCGACGTACGCCGCAACGTGCTCGGCGTCGAAGCCGTGCTCGCCGACGCGGCGGGCACCGTGATCGATGCGCTCGCGCCGCTGCGCAAACGCAACGCGGGCTTCGACGTCAGCCAATGCTTCATCGGCGCGAACGGCGCCAACGGGCTCGTGACGGCCGTGTCGTTCGCGCTCGCGCCGCTCGAACGGTCGTCGTGCGCCGCGTTCGTCGCGTTCGCGTCGTACGACGCGGCGCTCGCCGGCCTGCTCGCGTTCGAACGTGCGTTCGGCGAGATGCTGTCGGCATTCGAATTCATGTCCGCGGCCGCCGTCGGCTGCGTCGCGGCCGCGTATCCGGCGTCGCGCATTCCTTTCGAAGCCGACGCTGCCGCGTGCTATGCACTGGTCGAGATCGCAACCGGCATGCCGGGGCTCGATGCGCTGCTCGAGGAACGGACGATCGCGACGCTCGACACGCTGGCGGGCGAACACGTGGTGCTCGACGCGGCCTGCGCGCCGGCCGAACGGTTCTGGCGGATCCGCGACGCACTGCCGGCCGCGGTGGCGCAGGACGGCATTCCGTTGTCGTTCGACGTGTCGTGTCCGCGCGGCGCGCTGGCCGCGTTCGTCGCCGACGCCGAGCAGTGGATCGCGGCCGCGCATCCGTCGCTGCGCTGTCACACGTTCGGGCATTTCGGCGACGGCGGCTGCCATCTCGTCGTGTCGATCCCGCACGCCAGTGCGGACCGCTACGGGCCGCTGCAGCAGGTGGCGCTGCGCGGCGCGCTGTACGACCGTGTCGTGCGGGCCGGCGGCTGCTTCAGCGCCGAGCATGGCGTCGGGCCGGTCAACGTCGCGTATTACCGCAAGCATGTGCCGGCCGCACAACGGCAGGTCACCGCCGCCATCCAGCACGCCGTCGACCCGCTGGGTCTGATCGGGCGTGTCCGCTATTGACGCGCCGCTGCGCGGCGCCACGGAGAATTCGCATGATCCTTCGACATCCACCCGGCCCGGATTCCGATTCCGTACCGGATGCCGACCCGCCGTTCTCCGGCATCCCGGCCACGCTGCCCGACTCGGGCGTCGTGGTCAACGTGCGAGGCGTGGCGTACGTCATCAAGCTGCCGCCGCGCGATCATGCGCGCCCGGCGCTGTGGCGCGAGCTGGAAGATTGGCGTGACGACCGGTCGGCGGGCGGTAACGGCGAGCCGGACGCGCGGCAGGATTGAACGTTCATGTGCGCTCCGGTGCCTTGAAGGGCCGCCGCCAAAACGACCGCGGCGCCGGACAACCCAGGTCGTCCGGCGCCGCAGTCGGGCGAAGCATGCGATCGGAGAATCAGAACACCGCGTGCCCGCTGATGACGCTCGGCAGCCACGTCGAGAAGAACGGCAGGTACGTGACGATGTTGATCGCACTGAAGATCGCCAGGTAGTACGGCCACGCCATCTTCGTGGTCTCGCCGATCGACACGTTGCCGATCGCGCAGCCGACGAACTGCACCGAGCCGATCGGCGGGTGCACGAGGCCGAGCGAGCAGTTCAGCAGCAGCATGATCCCGAACTGCACCGGCCCGACGCCGCACGCCATCGCGATCGGCAGGAACAGCGGCGTCGTGATCAGGATGTGCGCGGCCATGTCGACGAACGTGCCGAGGAACACCTGGATGATGTTGATGTACAGCAGCATCAGCCACGGCGCGGCGGTCGACTGCTTCAGCAGCCCTTCGATCGCATCCGGAATCTCCAGGTACGACATCTGGAAGCGCAGCATGTTCGACACCGCGATCAGCAGCAGCACGACACCCGTCGTGCGCGCCGCATGCGACAGCGCGCGGCGCAGCTTCTCGGCCGTCAGCGTGCGGTACACCACCGCGGTCAACACGAGCGAGTACACGACGGCGATCGCGGCGGCTTCGGTCGCGGTGGCAATCCCCTTCGCGACGCACACGAGGATGATCGCGATCACCATCAGCCCGGGCACCGCGCCGACGAAGCTGCGCAGCACCGCATACCAGCCGGGAAACGCGGGCAGCGCGGACGAACCGTCTTCACGGCGCGGATAGCCGTGACGCACGGCCTGCCAGTACGCGGCGGCCAGCACGAAGCCCATCACCCACAACACCGGCAGCAGCCCCGAGAACAGCAGGTCGCCGATCGACACGCCGCTCACCGGCTGGCCGTGCAGCATCCCGGTGATGCCCTGCGCGGCGAACGCGTAGATGATCATGTTGGTCGACGTCGGCATCAGCGCGCCGGCGAGCGACGCATGCGTCGTCACGTTGACCGCGTACGCCGCGCTGTAGCCTTCGCGCTTCATCAGCGGAATCACCACGCCGCCCATCGCCGACGTATCGGCGGTCGGCGAGCCCGACACGCCGCCGAACAGCGTGCAGGCGACGACGTTCGCCATCCCGAGGCCGCCGCGGAAGTGGCCGACCGTCGCCTGCGCGAAGCGCAGGATCCGGTCCGCGATGCCGCCATGCAGCATCAGTTCGCCGGAGAAGATGAAGAACGGCACCGCGAGAAACGAGAACGCGTTCATTCCCGAGATCATCGCCTGCATCGCGGTCGCGATCGGCAAACCTTCGACCATGTAGGTCAGCACGCACGCTATCCCGAGCGCGAACGACACGGGCACGCCCAGCACGAGGAAAATCAGAAAACTGACGGACAGGATCGCGAGTTCCATGGCGTTATTGTCCCGGCGAAGAACGACGAAGCGCGAGCAGGTGCTCAAGCGAGAAGAGGATGATGGCGATCGCCGCGGGCATCGCGATCAGGTAGCGCACGCCTTCGGGCAGCCCGATGATCGGGATGCGGTCGCCCATCGTCTCGGCGGCCATGCTGCCGCAGCCGACCATGATCATGATCGCGAACGCGATCAGGCTCAGGTGCTGGATCGCGATCACCACCGTGCGCGACTTCGGCGGCAGCCTGCGCACGAGCGAATCGAGGCCGATATGGCCGCCGTCGCGCACCTTCATCGCCGCACCGAACATCGCGATCACGATCACGAGCAGCAACGCGATCGGCTCCACGAAATCCGGCGCGTTCTCGAACACGTAGCGCATCACGACCGCGTAGAACACCAGCACCGTCAGCACCGCGAGGCACGCCGACGCAATCACGGCCAGCACGCGGAACAGCACGTCGTTCACGCAGCGCAACAGCGGCGCGGCATGCTGCCGCGCCGGCGCGGTGCCGTCCGGCGCGTCGCCGGGCGAACCCGCCGCCGACGCGCCGTTCAGGGAAGTGTGACGTGTCACTTGGTGGCCTCGATCTCGTCGACGATCTGCTTCATCTGCGGCGTCTTCTCGTACTTCGTCCACAGCGGCTGCATCGCCTTCACGAACGCCGCGCGGTCGATCTGCGCGGCCGGCAGCACCTTCGCGCCGCCCTTCGTCACCGTCTGCTGCGCGGACGCTTCACGCGCGGTCCACAGCTTCTGGTAGTACGGCACCGAATCGGCCGCCGCCTTCCTGATCGCGGCCTGCTCCTGCGGCGACAGCGTGTCCCACACCTTCTTCGAGAACACCAGCACTTCCGGCGTCATTGCGTGCTGCGTCTCCGAGTAGTCGGGCGCCACTTCGTAGTGCTTGGTTTCCTCGTACGACGGCATGTTGTTTTCGGCCGCGTCGACGAGGCCCGTCTTCAGGCCCGTGTACACCTCGGCGAACGGCATCGGCGTCGGCGTGCCGCCCATCGCCTTGATCTCGTCGACCATCAGGTCCGACGGTTGCACGCGCACCTTCAGCCCCTTCATGTCGGCCGGCGAGCGCACCGGGCGCTTCGCGTAGATCGAGCGCGCGCCGCTCTCGTAGAACGTCAGCGCGATCATCCCTTTCGCGGTGAACGCGTCGAGGATCTTCTGGCCGGCCGGGCCGTACATCGCCTTGCGGAAATGATCGACATCGCGGAACAGGAACGGGAACGACGGGATCAGCGATTCCGGCACGATCTCGTTGAACGACGCGCCGTTCACGCGCGCCATGTCGATCGCGCCGATCCGCACCTGGTCGACCGTGTCCTTCTCCGAGCCCAGCGCGCTGTTGCCGAACACCTTGATCGAATCCTTGCCGCCAGTCAGCTTCGACAACTCGTCGCCCATGGACTTGACCGCCATGTTGGTCGGGAAGCTGTCGCCGTGCACGTCCGCCGAGCGGAACACGCGCGCCTGCGCGGACATCGCGAAGCCGGCCATCAGCGCGACGGCCAAGGCGATACGGGAGCGGTTGAATCGGTGCTTCATCGTCAGTCTCCTTGATGGTTGTGCTCGTTGTTGCGCGGCGATCCGCCGACATGCGCATTCTTCGGCGCCGTGCTCGCTGACCGCTGAGTCATACGTCGTATGACATGTTGACGCGAATGTACGTCGGTTAATCGTTTAACTCACTTGGTGCATACCCGTAGAGCTATCTCCATGACAGGTTTCGGGTGAGTTTCAGGGAATCGTTTTCTCTGTTTAGATGAATTTACGCGAAACGTTTTCCGGGAACGGGTTCGTGTTTGAGCTGGATGGTCAGCTGGCCGCTTCCACCGGCACCGGAAACCAAACTTTCGCTTCGTTTTCAATTGTTGTAGGATGACTGATCACATCATCGGCAGGTCGGCGCGATGTCAGGAGCACACGCCGGCCATGCACCGCCGCGTGCGGCACGACCGGAAGGAACGAAAGGGAATCCGGGCAGCGGCTGGCGCCTGCGCCTGCCCCGCCGTAGGGCGCCAGAGTACGCGTGACTCTGCGTGCCTAAATTACTGCGACTGCCCAACGCATTGTCGACAACACCTCGCGAAATCGACGTCCGGAGTCATCCCTCCCAAGTCGCGTGTTCGCGTAGGGCGCACGGCTGGCGCCATGCTTTTCCGACTTTCGACCCAGTCGATTTAACCGGCTTAGCTCGCAACTCCGGCGGGGGTGTACGGCCATTTTCGGACATTCGACATCGCAGACTAGATCGTCGACAATCGGGTCCGGGGCTATTCCGGTAACCCACTGCCTCTTCATGAAGCCGGCCGAGATACGACAGAATGACTATTGATCAGTTATTGCTCGATGATATTTCCGATGAGTTGGCCGGTGGTAGCTTGAATTACGGCGTGTTTCTCAAGGCCTACGCCGTTGTACATGCCGAACCGCTTCAATCTACGGAGATAGTCTCAACAGCTCTTGGAGGCGAAGCGATTGCGATCGATTTTGCGGAGATAAGTTCTGACTCAGTTATTGAGATGGTGAAATGCTGTCTCCTTTACGCCGGGGACGATGCTGCTGGACCATCGAAAGAAACGCTCGAATCGGACGTTTTGTCGGGGATGATCGAGAAGCTTGTATCCGACTTACGGCTCACAATATCGCACGCGATAAAGGTAGAGGCGTTCACGCTAGAAGAGGGGCACCCCTTCTATCCGGTTTTCTGGGACTTTGCCTTCTTGTTCCAAGCTGCTTCGGAAGCCACCATCTTCATCGGAGCTAGCTCAGATTGATTTGAGCCATGCCGAGCGACCAGTGGCCGAGAAATTTCCCGGCAGGTCCGGAACGTGCTCGATGAGGTTTCGTGGAGAATCGACGGAGGCCGCAACAACTGGCTCCATCGGTCGGCAATCGACCACGAACGGTCGGTCGACATGTGCGATGCACTTCGTTAATAATTTGACGTCCACCACGCTCGAACGAAAGGGCTGTGAACTCATGCAGTTCGAATTCATTGATGTTCAATGGCGCCATCATTTTGAAGCGGAACCCACGCGTCTCGTCTCGGAGCTTGACGAACATCGCATGGAAACCCGAAAGCTCGAATTTTTTAGGGATGGACAGGTCGGCTATGCGTGCGCCGGCCACGCGACGTGTGGGACTGCGCTAGGCTTGGTTCCCGTTCCGTCGCTCTCAGAGATCAATGCGGATCCCGAATTCGCTGGCGCCATGATTTCCTCAGCCGAGTTTGAAGCCCTATGGTCAACGCACGTGCGCTGATGCCAAGTACGTAGCACCGACCGGTTGAATCCGCAGTCGGAAGTCGCCCGTCGCAGGGCAGCGGCCGGCGGAATTCAGCCAGCAAGCGTGTAGACCTCGCCTTCATCGCCCCGGATGACGGCAGAAAGCGCCACGGCCAGTCGCATAGCCGCCGCCATCGTTGGATCGACCGCGGATAGATTCCGAGGCGCGTTGAAACTTGCATGGCCCCGATTCCAGCTAAAGGTCTTGATCCATTCGCCATCGACAAGGACCGCGACATCGCCGGGCCTTCCCGGAATCGAAATCCTTTCGCCCGTCACTGGATTCACCGACGTGACCGGGTGCTCGTCTTCTTTTAAAGAGGCTTGCCCGAGGATAGCGGCCCGCCATTCATCCAGCGAGATGGACGGATCACGTTCGATGTGCAGTCGATAAGCCATGGCAGAAACCGGAACGGTAGGGGGTGGGTTACGCTAACACGAATGACGGCTTAGGAGAAAACCGGGTGGTCGCAGGGGGGGCACGAAGGTGTCGTCGAGCGGCGCGGGGCGCGCATTGGGCGGCATCCGGCCACGAAGCGACATTCACTGCGCTATCCAGAATAGCCGTTAGTCGCCTCTGAGAAGCCGATCGCACGCTGCTGAAAGCGGTAACGAAATTGCGGACAGGTTCGGCCCAGTTGACAACTGCATTACGGAAATCCAATACTTCCTTTCCTCAGACGTTGTCGACGCGACATTGCCGGGTAATCAATGCGCAGCAGGCGAACGTGAGTCGCCTTCGCAGCGAGCGTCGGCGTCGAGCAATCTGCAATCACCAACACAGCGTGAGGAATTGCCATGCGCCGCCCTATTCGCGTCGTTCTGACCTGTCTCGCCGCAGCAGCGACGCTCCTCGCCGATTCGGCCGGATCGCTAGCCTGCACACGCGTCGTCTATCTCGGCAACAACGACGACGTCATCACCGCCCGATCGATGGACTGGAAACTCGACGTTGCCACCAATCTTTACATCCTGCCGCGTGGCATCGCCCGCACCGGTGAATCCGGTCCGAACTCCATTAAATGGACCGCCAAATACGGTAGTGTCGTGGCGACGGGTTATGACGTTTCCACCACCGATGGCATGAACGAAAAGGGGCTGGCCGCTGAACTGCTCTGGCTCGTCGAGTCGCAATATCCCCCCTTCGACAAGAACTCGAAACCGGGGCTCACCATCGCCGCATGGGCGCAGTACGTGCTGGACAATTTTGCGACCGTCGCGGAAGCCGTGGCTGCGCTCGAGAAAGAGCCGTTCACGATCGTGACTGACAACGTCCCTGGAGAACAGCGCCTCACCACACTGCACCTCGCCATGTCGGACGCGACTGGCGACAGCGCCATCGTCGAGTACATCGGCGGAAAGCAGATCATCCATCATGGTCGGCAGTATCAGGTCATGACCAACTCACCGACCTTCGACGAGCAGCTTGCACTGAACGAATATTGGAAGCAGATAGGCGGCACCGTCTGGCTGCCCGGCACCAATCGCTCGGCTGACCGGTTCGCGCGCGCCTCGTTCTACGTCAACGCTATCCCCAAGAGTGAAGACCCCGCCATTGCACTTGCCAGCGTTTTCAGCGTGATTCGTAACGTCTCGGTGCCGTTCGGGATCACCACCCCGGGCGAGCCGAATATATCGTCCACACGCTGGCGCACTGTTGCCGATCACAAGCGCATGCTTTACTTCTTCGAATCGGCCGTCACGCCGAGTACTTTCTGGGTCGATCTCAACAAGGTCGACTTCTCCGCCGGCGCACCCGTCAAACGTCTCGACCTCGGCAAGGATCAGCGCAATGCATTCGGCGGCGAAGTCTCGAAGGACTTTCAACGCGCACCCGCGTTTCCGTTCCTCGGCCCCGGCGCGAGCAAGTCCCTCTGAGGCGGGGCGTCAAGGCTTCGTCGTGGACGCACTCTGCAAGTGCCATGACGCGTGCCGGCCGGATGCCTTTCGCCAGCATGTTATATCTCGCGGAGATATCGCCGGCGCTGAGCCGGCAACCTGGCCCTGTTGCGCCCGTTGGGTTCCGTTGGTGGGTAGCCTCTGGAAACGGACATCGAGAGCGGCGGCAACCAACGACTGCCCTGGGTCGACTGCTGTCGACTCATACTGCGGAAGTGGCAATTCATGCACAATGTCGAACCGTCGCCATTTTGGCGGGAGTCGGCGTTCAAACAGCGTGAGGTTCCGCAGGCCATTGTCCGTTCGCTCACACTTTCGCACGAACGGATTGCCCATACGGAGCTGCGACCCAGCGACAGTGCAGCCACTGTTGCAGCGCGCTCCTCACGTGCGTGCGAACCGCGTATAAGTCCTTCAACTCATGCGGACGTTCTTGTCATGCCAGAAGATTTCGAAGTTCACGGCCCACACGATCATGCAGTAGAGCACCCTGCGGCGCATGAAGAGAGCCACGGAGCGGCGCGCATCGCCGTGATGACCGCTGTCCTCGCCTGCGTCGGCGCGATTTCCGCGTACCAGAGCGGTGCGGAAGAGAATTTCGCGTTGCTGCACAAGAACGAGGCCGCGATCCAGAAAACCGAGGCAGCTAACCTGTGGGGCTATTACCAGGCAAAGGGCGAGAAGCAGAATCTAGCCGAGCTCGGTGCGGCGTTGAGCCAGGAAGCGTCGCCGCAAAGAAAGCGTTTCGAAGCAGACGCGGCGCGGTATCGCGAAGAGAAGGAGCCGATCCGCAAGCGCGCCGAAGCGCTCGAGCAAGAAGTCGTGAAGAGCAATGCTGCAAGCGAGGAGCGGCTACACCGGCATCATCGTTGGGCGCAGGCCACTACCATCATCCAGATCTCGATCGCGCTTGCGGCGATCACGATTCTCACGCGGCGGAAATGGATGCAACACCTGTCGATGGGTGCTGCCGCGATCGGCGTCGTGCTGGCAGGGCTGGCGCTCTTTGGTGTGTAGCGGCCCGACGAGCGGGCGATTGTCGGCCAGCTTGAGACATTCGACGCAGCCACTTAAATCGCGGACAATAGGTTGTCCAATCGCCTTGATGCACTAACCACACAATACTGTTTCGAATCGTATATGTGGCCTTTCAAAAAGCGTGTGACGGCTTCGGCTGCAAACCCCGCCTCATCCTCAGATAAGGTCCTAGAGCCGGCCGCCGCTCCAAGCGATCCGGTTTACTGCTACGTTGAATTCGAATCGAATGGCGAGAAGGCCTTACAGCGGCTAACGAAATTCTTTGACCTCGTGAAGGCTGCAAAGGATAGCGATGAGCCCGCCGACGAGTCGCAATTATCAGCTTATCTGATCGAGGCTGAACGTGCCTACTTTCCGAGCCTGACCGCGGAAGAGGTGGCTGAGTGGAACGAATATTGGTTTTCCACTCCGCTGCCGAAGCGACATTCTCCTGAGATGCCGACGCCTGGATGGGACTTTGCGTCCATGCTGGACGCATTCTGGAATGGGGACTACGACCTCATTGCAATCCGACTGCGAGCAACACGGCATGTGTTGGAGTTCAACCCGCATGGTTATCCATATGGCGGCATCGGCAGCCTAGTTGCGATGGTTGAATGTTTCGGGCATCAGGTCGTCGGCGTCGATGACGGAACGGGGTATGAGAAATACGTGCCACGTACGAACATCTGGAAGCCACGTGCTCGCCGTGTTGTCTGACCACGTATTGCGGCCGCATCGGATGACTGCTTCGGAGCCGGGCCAATGACCGCTCCGGGTTGCGGATTCAACCGGTCGCGCGTCGCATCGACGGGTTGAATCCGCGACCCCAAAACAGTCGTTCGACGCCGTCATCGAAATCGTCGACGATCGACCACGGTGTTGTCACTATAGCGGCAGACATCCAACACTCAGGTCCGCAGGGCAATGGCAAAACCTATCGTAGTCGTATTGCTGAAAAATCCATTTCCGGAAGCTTTTCGCTACGTTGAGACTTTACTCCAACCTCTCGGATTTCTGCTTGCCAATCCTGATAGCGGTCAGATAACTCATTGGACCGATGGCGGCCGGCAGAAGGCGATATCCCGCACCGAGATCGTAGATAAAGCATCGACCGGTGAAGTAAAGAACGTTCAGTTTTGGCAGTCCGACAGCGATGATCTATTAGTGTCCTGGATCGATGCGGTGCCGGGATGGGAATTTTCCTTTCATCTCAATGGCGTCACGCCAGAACTGAAGATCGCGTTGGCGATCGCACTGTCTCGTACTGTCCTGGTTGACTTGAAGCTGCAATACGTCGACGAGAGTGCCTTGAGAATCGATTTCGACTAACGTTCCGGTCGAAAGCCCAATCCAAATCCTCAGGTTGGATCCAGCGACCGCTTCAAGAACATTCGACTGGCTGTCCAGGGTCGGCTGCACTCAACCGCGCACAACGAAATGCCACCACGTCGGCGCCGCAATGATCCATTCGCACAAACTCCGACACACCACGCCAGCATCGGTGGCGCGACCGGCCGTCAGTCGCCGATTTTATGCGCACGCAGTTGCCGATACCCCAGCCCCCTAC